>CAWVZF010000118.1:0-4882 GCA_963934665.1 uncultured bacterium
GGTAGGCCTCCTCCTATCTTCCCACCTCCGCGGCAATCTCGTCATAAAAGCCTGGAATGCTTCTCTGCATGAAGAGACCATCCGGTGCCATGGTCCAACTTAGTTCTTCCGTTCGGATACGTTCAGAAGCATCAGTCCTTGGCATACCTGATCTAATGAGGTCCGCCATTCTCTGGCGAATAGCTTCCATTTGATTTCTAAAAGCGATCACGTCGCTGCGACTCATGACAGCCCCGTGACCAGGAATTGCAGTATCAAAATCAAGTGAGAGGATGTTGTTCATCGTACTCACCCACCCCTTGCTGCTACCACCGTTAGCGTAGTCAATAAATGGCGCAATCGTATGTAGCAGGTCTCCTCCATGAACTGTCTGGAGATCAGGGAAGTAGATCACCGCATCACCATTTGTGTGTCCACGGCCCATGTAGAATGCCCGGACCTCTATGCCACCAAGGTAGATGGCAGTCTGATCGGTAAAGACCAGCCTTGGAGGAGCGTCTTGATTACCTCGCACCATGTTATCCCGAGCATTCTGATGAGCAATAATCTCAGAGATATTGATATACTCGATGTTGCCGCCTGAGTGGTCCCCGTGATGATGTGTATTCAGGACATACTTCACTGGCTGGTCACTAACCTGAGCAACCAGTCCCTGGATTTCCTCAAAATTTCTCGGAAACTTGTCATCGATCAGGATCACCCCTTCTGTCGTAACCCGTACGCCAACGTTTCCACCGCTTCCACTAATAGTGTAAAGACCATCCTTTACTTGCTCGATTGTCAGGCTGTTCTGTGCTTGTAGTCCTGTTACAGCGCACGCAAACACTGCTGTGCTTAGCAAGACATTTCCAATCAGGTTTTTCATGAATCACTCTCCATCCACATTTAGCATCCTAATATTCTAGTCTTAGTCAGATAGCCAGCCGTACACACCTGCAGAAACCACCCAGAAGAACATCCCGAATCCGGCCGAGATTAAGGCGACGCTGAAGGCCATTCCTTCCATCATGACACCCGGCATGCCTGTACCAATTATTTGAGCGAGCGCGAGTATCACCGCTGCCTGTACTGCGCCTAATCCAGTGCTTTGAACGACCCAGTCGAAAAACAGTGCGAGTATCAGCCACCCTGCGACGATGGTGGGCCACATCCCGAACAGCGGCGCGCTCGGAGTCGTACCAAACGACGTCATCGAAACGACAAAACTGAGGGCGATAAGGGTGAGCCACATCCCTACGATCGGCTTACTTCTGCTCATTATTCTTCAACTCCCGTGCAGGTTCATCAGGTGATGCTGGAACAAATCTAGTAGTGCTTAGCTAATTCTGCTTCTGCACCACACAGATCCACAACTCACTCGCGCTGGCACTCAGGGTCCGTAAAACGGATCACGATCCCGGACAAAACATTGTTGAAGTCTGCAGTACTCGATTGATCTACACCCTCTGACCTGCGGGGGCTCACCGGTGCGATCAGGGCGTCACCACCCAACTCGCGTGCTTTGACGCGAAACGTATCGAGTACCCTTTGCATCGAAACGTTCGCTCGAAGAGTCACGCCCTCCTCAGGAGAAACGAATTTGTTGACTAGAGGCGCTGTCAGCATGCCAACCTCCTCGAACAAGCACCCTGGGCTCGTAGCTTCATAGACCTGAATAACATCGTCCGGTTCTTTCGGTGGAAGTGAGACAAAAGCCGTACTGTACACTGTGGGCGAACACGCAGTCACTAACACAAAAAGCAGTGGGGTTCTCTTCATATGCTGATTCTGACTACAAACACTGCGGGATCGCAACTTAATCGGGATCTAGGCGAAGAAAGTATCTCGGAGGAAACCCGGTTAGAATTCGAAACACGACACCAAGGCTGTGTTCGCGATTCACACGATCATGCTCTTCATCCGATGCAGGTACTGCCATGTAGGCACCTGTTACACCATTTACGGCAACTTGCACACTCGGATTCTCTAACGCCCGTCCATACCATGCTCGGGGCCAGTGGTTCACAGCTACGAACAGTTGGCCATTACTTTGAAGACGAGCCAGAACTCGGTCGTGCCTGGTACCATCCTCATCCGCTGTAGTGATGACTAGCGTGCTTTGTCCTGAAGGCTGGAAATAGCCGAGCAAGGACTCAAATGTTGCGATAATCCCTATGTAGATGAGCACCAAAAGCGCGATCCTCTTTAGGGCTGGCATTATTGGGGGCCAACACCTAGATAGACCTCACTCATACGTAAGACGGTAGCAAACACATGCGACATCTTTTCATCTCCCTGACAGCCATACTCCTTATCGCTACAGACTCGGCTAAAGCTCAGAGTCTGACTGATGTGACAAGCAGTATACGTGATGGAGGTGGATGGGTGGCAATAGCCATCGAAGGCGGAGAGGGCTCCTACAGCAGCCCGCGAATACCGACTCTGAACCTGAAGCTCAACGGATGCGTGACCGTATGGGACGAGTTGTCCGGAAGCTGGGAGATTGAAGCCACCGAGACAGTAAGCAGCACCAAACTACTCCTCTCAGCTGAACCCGGAGTCGGTGTTTTATTCACTCATCAGTTCGGAGTGCAGTCGCAAGTTGACGTCTCGTTTCGCTGGAGCGAGCCCGGTGATACGACGCTATTGCTCTGGGTTGGACTCACGATCAACCCAGATGGTGTGGACGAAGTGTGTGAGCCTCGCCGTGAGCCACCAATAGGATGATGCGGCACTCTTAGAGCGATAACGGTGTGCTAAAAACCCTCAACCCGATGGGCGCTCAAGATCCCGACCGGTGGCGTCAATGTCTGGCCTTCCGCTGGCTGTTGTTGGATTTGGCGGACCACATCCATACCTCTGACGACCCGACCGAACGCCGCGAACCCCTGCCCGTCTGAATTCCGAAAACCACCATAGTCCAGAGAAGATTGCTCTCCTAAGCAGATGAAAAAGCTCGAAGTGGCACTATCCGGTCGACCACGTGCCATCGAAATGGTCCCATCTTGATGACGGATTCCGGTAACATTCGTCCGCTCTAATGGAATTGGAGAAAAACCCTCACCAGATCTCTGGGAATTGATGCTTGCCTGGATCACTTCGATCCGGATGCTGTCGTTCGGTTGATTGTCGGGGTGCACGGTCCGGCGAAAGCGTCCACCGTTATAAAAACCTCTATCGACGTATCGGAGAAAGTTAGACGCAGTGATTGGTGCCCTGACGGTGTCTATTTCGATTTCGATTTCTCCGAACTCCGTCGCAATCGTGACTGTCGGAAGCTCTTGTGCTGCCAGATTTGGTACGAAAGCAGTGACTACCAGGATCAAGAATCGAAAGGGCTTCCATGTCTTCTTCACAGGTCCGTCTCCGTCAGCTCGGGAGTACTCCGATGATTCTGCTGCCTATCTGTGCTGACCCGCAACTGAACTCATTAGGAGATAAGAATTAGGAATAGAAGAATGTTTGTGAGAAGGAGTGATCCAAAGAATTCCCTGAGCTTCATGTCCATGTTCGTCCTCGTCTGGTGAGTTCATACCTAAGTATGTATACAAGTATATGGGGTTCCGAATAACACGGTTGAAAACTGAACCAGGAGCCTCAGGTACGGATCGGGGTAAGTAAGGTCAGCCTTTGTTTATCAACTAATGCGATCGCGCCAATGATGGGAAGAAGCATCCTCATACCAGTGACCTGCCTGCTTCTCTGGGCCTCATCTGGCTGTTCATCAACGCCCCCAAGCGATGCGGAGACCGTCATCGTCGTGCACGGCTTGGGCCGCACTCCTGCATCGATGGCCATCCTCGTATCACGACTCGAGAATGCTGGGTTTCGCGTAATTAATTTTGGGTACCCATCCCGATCTGAGCCGATAGAAGCTCTGGTCGAACGACTAGAGATCGAAGTGGGAGAGTGCTGCAGCAGTGAAGCAGAAACTGTGCACTTTGTGACCCACTCAATGGGTGGAGTGTTGGTGCGCAGCGCTCTCTCTCAACGCTCTGAGGCACATCAGGGGCGCGTCGTAATGCTGAGCCCTCCGAGCCAAGGAAGCGAGATCATCGATGCTTTCTCAGATTCTGATCTACTGCGGTCTATCCTAGGTCCTGCCGCCCTAATGCTCGGCACTGATTCAACTGGTATCGCGAATCAATTAGAACCAGTGCGCTTCAGTCTGGGTGTGATCACAGGCACCCGGAGCCTAGACCCAATCGGATCCTGGCTTATTCCGGGGCCCGACGACGGAAAGGTCAGTGTCGATCGAGCGGCCGTAGAGGGTGCTGCAGATTTCATCGTACTCCCGGCTACTCATACGTTCATCATGAACCGAAGCGACGTGGCAGAAGAGGTCGTGCACTTCCTGCGACATGGCCGGTTCCAGTGAGCACCTAAGGCAGCGTCTACCTGGTTTAGTCAGTGCTGTCTCTAAGACGCTCTAGCTCTGACTCAAGTGTCGCCCACTCTTCTAATCCCCGTTCGATTTGATCCTTAAGTTCACTTCGCTCATTACCGAGCACGGCTATCTCTTCCGAAGCCGCACGTTCGTAGAACCCAGGCGCTGCAAGCGTCTCGTCAATGTCGTCCACCCGTTGTTCAGCGCTCGCAACACGATCAGTTAGTTTGTCCCGATCACTCTCAATCCTTCGTATCTCTTTCGCCGGATCAACTACGGAGACATCCGCTTTCTTGGTCTTTTTCTTCTTTTCCCTACGAGCCTTGAGGACAACACGATCGACGTCCAAATGGTCATCCCCGGAGTGATGGACATACTCCTCATAAGTGCCCGGATAGTCCGTAACCTCGTCAGGTTTGATTTCGACTACACGGGTTGCTAGGCGGCTGACAAACCAGCGATCATGGGAAACCAATATCAGGGTGCCCTCGAAGCGCTCTAATTCCACAACAAGTG
>CAWVZF010000119.1:0-4821 GCA_963934665.1 uncultured bacterium
AGATAGGACTAGGAATGAGTCTCCATGTGGGCTTCTAATTCTCCTTATCCCGGTGATACCAAATCATAAGAAGACCTAGAATGAGGAAGATGGTACCCCACCATTGGTGGGATAACCCCCACAAGGTGAAGTCTAGTAAGTACACAACTGGGGACACCAAGGCGAAGACCATACCAAGTCTCCGACGGTAAAGATCGAAGTGCGGATTATCAGAGTTCATCATGCCATTCTCCTTTTATCAGCTAACCAGCCTACCTCGTCTTGGTAGAACAATTGCGGGAAGTCCAAGCCGTTCGACTGCATTGTTGAAACGCTGTAATTCGTTTTCTAACAGTTCCAGATAGCGTGAGTGCGCAACATCCCACTCATCAATCAGTACGCTGAGCCGTTCGGTTGTTCCCTCGTGGGGTGCGCCTTCCGCGCCGCCGTATATGTAACCGTCCGTTCCAGTGATTCGCCCATACAACTCAAGCCACTGGTTATCGAGGCGGGGTAAGAACCGGATTGGATCTTGTGAGGAGCGGTTGTTTGGTTGCATCAGATCTTCAGTGATACTAGTGGACTTGTCACTGAGCGTATCCCCTAGTTCCTGAAGTGCGTCGGCCTGTCCTACAGACTCAGCCCGATCCATCACCCCCTGGACCTGTTCCCGGATGGTAGCGAGGTCTTCAATAGCACGAGAGATAGAGTTGATAGAGTCTCTTACCTCAAGAGCAATTTGAAACTGCTCCTGATAGCTTGCTGAGGTGACATCCGGGATCCGAGGGTCGGGTGATAGCTGGAAAGATTGCTCCTGCACTTGCTCACCTACGGTCATCCGAACTCCATAGGTGCCTGGGGGTGCAACCACTCCGCCTGTATAGCCCCATACGACTGCGCCTTCTGGCATCTCAGGACCCGGGTAAAACATCTGCCATGCTAGGCGATTTAATCCTGGGGCTTTATCGATTTTCTGTCCGTTGCTTTCCTCCGCAGTGATCGAGTCAGACGAAAATATGTGCACAACCTCTCCGCGGTCGTCCACCACCTCAATGCGAACTTCTTCATCTGGCTCTTGAGCGAGGTAATAGTGGATTAATGCGCCAGTTGGCCGCGGATCTGGTGTCAATTCAGCCATTGAGGCCGCGCCCACGTTAGTGAGGCGGACTGCAGTCCGGGGCTTGAACAGGTAGTTGTCACTCTCAACAGCGGTACCGATTTCACGGATTGGGCTAATGTCGTCTAGGATCCAGAACGATCTTCCCTGTGTTGACAGGATTAGATCATCATGGGCGATCCTCATCCCGGTCACAGGTGTTATGGGTAGGTTCTTCTGGAAACTTTGCCAGGTGCTCCCACCATTTAAGGTCACAAAGACCCCAAACTCGGTGCCAGCAAAGAGTAACCCTTCATGTTCTGGATCTTCCCGAACCGTGCGGACCGGATAGTCTTCGGGTATGCCATCGACGACGAGCGTCCAGGATACGCCATAGTCATCTGTTCGGAAGACATATGGACTGAAATCGTCAAGTCGGTACCGCTGTACAGCGACGTACGCCTGCCCTGGATTATGTGTGGATAGTTCTATTTCGTCGACTGTTCCTAAGGCTGGCATTCCTTCTGGAGTGATGTCAGCCCAAGTCACTCCACTGTCACGTGTAATGTGAATTCGTCCGTCATCACTTCCAGCCCAGATCTCATCTGCTGTGAACGGAGATTCGCCAATCGAAAACACAACATTATAGATCTCGACCCCAGTGACATCTGCGTTAATGGGTCCTCCCGATTGCTCCTGGTGTTCGGGTGTATTGGTGGACAGGTCCGGGCTAATCGTCTCCCAGGTTTCGCCCTCATCTCGGGAGCGGTTCACATGCTGGGATCCGTGGTAAATGGTTTGCGGATCGTGCTGACTAACCAGCATTGGGGATACCCATTGGAACCGATGTCTTAAGTCCTTAGTGGCCATCCCCAACTGCAGTTGGGGATAAAGCATAATATTGCGTCGCTGACCAGTCCCAAGGTCGTACCGGTCCATGACCCCACCGTAGCAACCCGCATAGACAACGTCCGGGTAGTCGGGATGGAGTGCCACGGGTCCTGACTCACAACCTCCTACGTTTTGCCAGTGCTCCTTTGGGTAGAGAGTATTCACGTCAGTCCAAGCAGGTACCGATATCGTCGTATTGTCTTGTTGCGCTCCATAGAGACGATAGGGGAAGCCATTGTCCACGATCACGTCATAAAACTCTGCGGTGGCTTGATTGAAGTATGAGGACCAACTGGCTCCACCATTTACGGTAACCTGCCCCCCGCCATCGTCCGCGACG
This sequence comes from uncultured bacterium, assembly GCA_963934665.1. GTDB lineage: Bacteria > Gemmatimonadota > Gemmatimonadetes > Longimicrobiales > Gaopeijiaceae > UBA1142. The sequence goes on from CAWVZF010000119.1 coordinate 2,307, forward strand.
ATCATACGATTTGCGTTATCTGGATGTATCCATAAGTCGTGGACGTCGCCGTGTGGTACGGGGATGACATCAAAAGTCACCCCTCCATCGACCGACCGATATAAGCTCGTATTTAATGCGTATATCGTATTTGGGTCGAGCGGGTCTGCTTGGACGTGCGTGTAATACCAAGCCCGTTGGCGAAGATTGTTATCGGAATTCGTTCTGATCCAAGTCTCTCCGCTGTCGTCTGAACGGTAGACTCCACCATCAGGCTCCGCTTCCAGGATAGCCCAAACCCTATTCGGGTCTGCAGGAGAGACACTTACGCCGACCTTACCGATAATTCCTTCGGGCAAGCCCCCACTGAGCTTCCGCCAGGTCTCGCCTCCATCGCTAGACTTATAGACTCCACCTTCCTCTGCTCCAGAGATAAGGGTCCAGGGTTTACGCTCACCACGCCACATCCCAGCGTACAGGATCCGAGGATTTACCATATCCATAGTCAGGTCAGATGCGCCTGTAGAATCGTTCAGTGCGAGCACATGCTCCCAAGTCTCGCCCCCATCCCCGGACCTAAAAATCCCACGCTCGGGATTCTTCCCAAACGGATGGCCGAGGGCTGCCACATAAACGAGGTTATGGTTGCCCGGGTGCACTTCGATCCGCCCGATCTGGCCAGCTTCAGGAAGTCCTATGAAGCCCCACGTCCGACCAGCGTCCATCGACTTCCACATTCCGCGTCCCGTTGACGTGTTACCTCGAATGTCGGTAGAACCTTGCCCAACGTATATGACGTTGGGATCCGAGTCTGCTACCCTGACTGCTCCTATCGATCCGCCGAAAAAGCCATCCGAGATATTTTGCCAAGAGATTCCGTTATCCGTAGTCTCCCAGACGCCTCCTCCAGTTGTTCCCATGAGCCAGCGATCTTGATTGGCAGGGAAGCCTGTAACTGCTGATGATCTTCCACCTCGGAATGGGCCGGCCATCCGGAATTGGAGGTCCTTAAAGGCAAGGGAGTCAATGGTCTGGGAGCCCAGAGGTTCTAGGGAAGCCAGTGTTACTAGGGATAGTAGAATCCCAATGGGGACGAAGCGGGGCATGCGTTCTCTCCTAAAGCGTGAGGAGCAGAGTCTGAAGGAGTGGGTGGTTACCCACAAGATGCATCGATGACAGGTGTTTTTCGAATGGTTCACGATTTGGTAGGAAGTAGGCTCCCAGATCTGGTCGATAACCAAGGCACGCACTTATTCTCAGTTCAGCTATTGACACAAGGGGTGGTAGGAGGGCACTGATGAGAGTATTCGGTGGTCAAGCCAGATGGTGAGATATCATTGAAAGACGGGATGAAGGTTTTGGGTCTAGTTCTTAATTAAGCAAGGAGAACATTGATGCGTCCGCACAAGTTAAATGGAATCATGGTTGCCTCTTTCGCCCTGGCGCTTGGTCTCGCGGGATGCGCGGGAGCTGGTGGAGCTGGGCAATCTGGGGGGAGCGCCAACGAACTTAGGGCTGAAGACTTTACGCCTGATATGCAGGTTTTAACTCTTTACCAGGCGGTTCAGCGGTTGCGCCCAGCCTGGCTCCGGGGTCGCGGTGGCCAGAGTCCCCGAGTCTACGTGGATGGCGTCATGCGCGGTGGACTTGAAGAGCTTGAAGCACTGCGTGTGGATCAAATCACAGGAGCTGAGCGCATGAGTCCTTCGGATGCGACAACCCGCTATGGTACGGATCATGGTGGAGGGGTGATTTTCGTACTTCTAAGACGATAGCAATCATTTCAAAACCTAGGTTTTCCGAGAGATTACCATCTCGGACACTTAGGTCTAGAGAAGTTCCTGCTAACTAGGGGCTATCTTAATCCTGGCTGTGCCCTGCGCACATTGAGGAATGGGGTGTTTATGGAGCTCCGTTTTGATGCTATTAGCAAGGCTTTGTAGCCCTTTACGCTATCAAAGCCCGTAATTACCTTTTGAGGCTTGATTAGAAAAGGCCGACTCCAGACTTATCTAGGGTCGGCTCTTTTCCGCATTTGGGAGGAGGTTAGGACAGTTCTAGTGGGTGCTCTAACTTGGCGATTCGGGTGTCAGTTTGGTGGGGTACCGAAGCGGTCAAACGGGGCAGACTGTAAATCTGCTGGCATAGCCTTCGGAGGTTCGAATCCTCCCCCCACCACTTGTGCCGCACCGACCAATAACAAGAAGAAAGAAAGTAGGGCTTGCGGGAGTAGCTCAGTTGGCTAGAGCATCAGCCTTCCAAGCTGAGGGTCGCGGGTTCGAGTCCCGTCTCCCGCTTTGTAACCGTACAGAACAGAAGCGCGCTCTGGTAGCTCAGTGGTAGAGCGCGTCCTTGGTAAGGACGAGGTCGCGGGTTCAATCCCCGCCCAGAGCTCTGCCCGCAAGAAAACTGACAACGCACAACCTAAAGCAAGAGGGATGAGTGATGGCTAAGCAAACATTCGAGCGTACAAAGCCGCACGTGAACGTAGGAACGATTGGTCACGTGGATCATGGCAAGACGACGTTAACTGCAG
>CAWVZF010000120.1:0-4771 GCA_963934665.1 uncultured bacterium
TGGACCGAATCGTACAAAGATTCTCAGGATCTGAGAGTCTCAGGGACGTCATAGCTTTTCCCAAGACCACAGCAGCCCGAGCGTTATATGAAGAAGCACCTGCTCCGGTGGACAACGAAGAGCTTTCAGAACTCGGTCTAACGACCCTCAAGAGTTCGGAAGGGTAGTATTAGGAAGAGCAGTCTCGGCCTTCCACCTTCAGGAGAAAAATTGGCAAACGGGGAAACAATCACGGAACACAGATTAGACGCTCAGGGTGCTGATCCTCTGATGTTGACTGGCGTTAATGATCAAAATGTCCAGGAGTTAAAGAGCTTATTCGGAATTCGTGTTGTCATGCGCGGAGATGAATTGATTCTTTCCGGTTCCCAGTCCGCTGTTAAACAGGCGACACCTGTGGTGCAGCACATAATCGAGCTGTCCAAACTCCGTGAGCCCTTTGATGTGACCGACATCGCACGTTTTGCTGATGGGGTAACCATCGGTGGAGAGGATGGCATCGGGTCTGTTGAAGATATGATAAGGATTGCGTTGCCAGGGTCCCGACGGGTTATCTCTCCGAAGTCTTCAGGACAGAGAGTTTACATTGAAGCAATTACCAGAAATGACATTGTTATCGGTATAGGGCCTGCGGGTACTGGTAAGACTTATCTAGCAGTCGCCTGCGCCGTGGATGCTCTTTACAAGAAACGTGTTCGTAGGATTATCCTGGCTCGTCCAGCTGTGGAAGCAGGAGAGAACCTTGGATTCCTCCCGGGTGACCTACAGGAGAAGGTCGATCCGTATCTCCGGCCACTATATGATGCTCTTGAAGATATGATGCCTAGTGACCGTATGAGGCGGGCTCTCGGAGACTCCACAATAGAAATCGCACCTCTGGCCTACATGCGCGGCCGAACACTTTCCGATGCATTTGTCATCTTGGATGAAGCTCAAAATGCTACGACTGCGCAAATGAAGATGTTCCTCACACGCTTAGGGCTAAACTCTCAAGTCGTTATCACTGGGGATAAGACCCAGATTGATCTGCCGAGGAGGGATCATTCAGGCCTGCTTGAAGTCGAACGCATCCTCTCTGATATAGATGGAATCTCTGTCGTCTACCTGGATTCTAAGGATGTGATCCGTCATCGGTTGGTCAAGGACATAATCAAGGCTTATGCCGAGGCTCCTCAGGAGACGAAAGGGTCCGACAAGTGAGCCAGCTAAACGAGACCGGCAGCATGTTACACAGCCTTTCAGGCAAACCAGGAGACTCGAGGGGGCAGAGACTTTTTCATCATGGTTCGAGAGTTTGTTTGCTGATTACACTCTCCATTCTGGTGACTGCACTCTTTCCACCGTCAGCGGGAAATGACTCGCTTCCTTTCGAAGATTGGAGTGTCGCTCCTGATGATGTGATCGCAGAAGTCGGTTTTAGTGTGGAAAAATCCGCATCTGAGCTTGAAGATGAAAGACAGCTTGCCAGGGAAGTGGTGCCTCCCACGTTCGATGTGGAACCTAATGCTGGCGATACCATGGTGGCCCGGATCGACGGCTTCTTCAGTGAATTGGATTCTGCGGCAGCGGTAAGTGATCGAGTCAGATTTGAAGAAACCCTACGGGCTAGCAGCATTATCGCGACGCCCGCACAAGTCGATTACATCATGGGTGATTCAGCACGGTCCGCATTTCACCACTCTGCAACTCGCGCGGTCCGCGAAATCATGGAAGATGGTGTTGTGGAAGCTGCTCGAGTAGCAGACTTGAGCACAACCAGAATTACAATTCGCGGTAACGATTCAATTGAGCGAACTGCTCAGATATCAGAGGTGCTTACGACTCGTGACTTCTTGAATGAAGCGGCACTGCTACTCCCTCCGGGAACACCTCCATCTATATCCGATTTATTGAATCTAGTTCTGATCCGGCACATCGAATACAGTTACGTTCTCAATGTTGTGGCGACCGAGATGGACCGAGATGCTGCTGCTAGATCAGTTGAGACAATCAAGCAAGAGTTTCTTGAGGGTCAGTCGATAGTTAGGCAGGGGGATCCGGTTGGACCCGAGGTGCTCGAGCACCTCCGCGCTCACGAAAATGAGCGTCGCAGTCGGGGTCTCGTACAGGACCAAGAGGTAGCTGTTGGAGCGTTCCTAGGTTCGGGCTTAATCAATTTAATGCTACTTGGTCTTTTTGGTCTTTTAATCTTCTTCAATCGTCCTAAACTGTATGCCACATTTCACTGGCTTCTGCTGATTTCTGTACTCGTTACTGCCTATTTTTCAGCAGCCTTAGCTATCAGCGAAGCCGGGTTCTCCGACGCGTTGCTTCCTATCGCGTTCGTAGCTTTACCTGTTGCGATTCTCTGGGATACCCGGATATCACTTTTTCTTGTGCTCGTCATTGCAGCAATAACTGGCAGGCTGGTTCCCTTTTCTTCCTACGGGACGTTTCTTCTGATTGCGGCCGGTGGTTCGGCGGCTGCATTGAGCGTCAGGGTACTGCGACGACGCTCGGACTGGTGGGTCTCAATTGCGATTATCACTTCGGTGACCGGATTGATGCTGCTAAGCCTTGGATTAGTGACATCCCGAGCTATGCCTGAAGTGGCTCTAGATGCTGCTTTAGCGGGAAGCAACGCGGCAGTATCCGCATTACTTGCAATGGGCTGCCTCTTCGTTTTTGAGTGGTTCACTGGGATCACTACGGATCACACACTTCTCGAATGGGCCGATCCCACTCGTCCTTTGCTCAGGAGGCTATCCTCGGAGGCACCAGGTACGTATGCCCACACGGTCAACGTCGCGAATTTGTCAGAAGGTGCAGCAACTGCTATTGGAGCGAACGGGCTCCTTAGTCGAGTGGGTGCCTACTACCATGATGTGGGAAAGATGCTCAAACCCCACTACTTCGTAGAAAATCAACCGGAAGGACGTAATCCACACGATAAGCTCAAAGCAACTACATCGGCAGATATTTTACGCGAGCATGTTACTGAAGGCCTAGAACTTGCTCACGAGGCCAAGGTTCCACAGGTAATTTCACAGTTTATTCTTGAGCACCACGGTACTCAGCGGATTGGTTTCTTTTTTGAGAAGGCGCGTGAGGAGATGGGTGGGGAGGTTGATTTTGAGAGGTTTTCCTATCCTGGCCCAAAACCTCAATCAAAGGAGACAGCAATTGTAATGCTTGCAGATTCCTGCGAATCTGCGACACGTGCTCTGCAAGAACCCACTGTGCCCCGGTTGCAAGATTTGATCAATACGGTTGTGGACGGCAAGATTGCGGACGGCCAGCTTGAGGAAGCCCCACTTACCTTGCGAGAGGTAGCTGATGTGAAGGCTGAGTTCGTAAAGATCCTTTCAGGCGTTATGCATCGGCGGATCGAATACCCAGCGACCAAACATCTTACGGATACTATAAACTCTAAGGACGATTCATCCACCCTAGATGAGCCTGCTGAAAGAAAGGGTTTGGCAGAAGGCTTGTCTGGCTGATCTTGGACCCATCCTCCGTGGACATCCAAGTCAATCTTGGTCCTTATAAGGGCGCCCCAGACTCGCTGTTGAAGCAAGCGATACACCAGACTCTAATTGAAGAAGGACGGAGCGGTGAGTTTTCGATAACTCTGCTTGGCGATCAGGAGATGGCGGAGTTGAATGCTCGCTATCTGGGCCGGAATGCTCCAACAGATGTGCTCGCGTTTTCCATGGGTACGACTGAGCTACCGCTTGGCGATGTGTACGTGTGTGTGGATCAGGCAAGCCGTCAGGCTAAGGAGCATGAAATACCGCTCGACGAAGAGCTTGTCAGATTAGTGGTCCACGGTGCACTGCATGTGCTGGGACATGATCATCCAGAAGATTCAGACCGTTTCACAAGTCCTATGTTTAAGCTCCAGGAACGACTCGTTCGTCAGGTATTCGACCACCCAGAATAGCTTTGCGATTTGTGCCTTGCGAGGGTTAGTTGTCTCGGGGATCTTCCAGCGCCTCAGATGGCGCTGTATAGCGCCACAGTAGCCTGCGCCAAGGTTGTGAACCCAGCCCCACAAACTCCAAGATCCACTGATGAAGAAGTCGGCACACCACACCGAGAAGTTGCGGGAACAAATCGACGAACTAGCAGCGTCTGGTAAACTAAGATCTATCTCAGATCAAGCTGTAGAATTGCATCCGTCGGATCTTGCTGACCTCATAGAATCACTGGATGAGAAGTATCGGGTAGAGATCTTGTGCACGCTCCCGACGACGCTGGCGTCTGAAACCCTCGCAGAAATGGATGAGGGTGAGGGGCGTGCTGAACTTTTGGTGGCGCTTCCAGCCGAGAAGGTCGCTGAACTCCTTAAAGAACTAGCGGATGACGATGCAACGGATCTTATAGGCGAGCTAGGACCTGAAGACCAGAGGAGCATCTTAGCTGCACTCCCGGTCGACGAAGCTGGAGATATCAAGCGCCTATTAAGCTACGGTGAAGAAACAGCTGGCGGGCTCATGACGACTGAACTCGTTGAGGTAGAGAGTTCTTTAAAGGCAGATCAGGCGATTAGGCAGGTTCGCATCCAGGGCAGGGATGTAGAGGATTTTTACACAGTTTTTGTGATTGATCAGAAGCGTCGGCTTCTGGGCACGATGAGGTTAGATGATCTCGTGGTTGCGGACCCGGCAGCTAGCATTGAAGGACTAGTAGAAGAGCCCAGTGTGACAGTATTGCCGGATGTGGACCAAGAAGAGGTTGGGAGACTTCTTGGCCGCTACAATTTAGCAGCAATACCGGTCGTGACAGATGA
>CAWVZF010000121.1:0-4714 GCA_963934665.1 uncultured bacterium
GCCCTTTCTTACGCAAAAGCACATTGGAAAGAATTAGGAGTAGCAGAAGACTCGCTGCAAGGGAAAGAGGTCCACATTCATGTGCCTGCTGGAGCGGTACCTAAGGATGGCCCGTCTGCTGGTATCACAATGGCAACGGCACTGATTTCTGCTGTATCCGGGAAGAAAGTTCGGAGTGATCTGGCGATGACAGGTGAATTAACTCTAACTGGTCGGGTTCTTCCGATTGGGGGAGTGAAGGAAAAGGTATTGGGCGCGGTGCGCGCTGGAATCAATCAAATCATCTTGCCGATAGAGAATGAAGCTGATCTTGAGGATATCCCAGAGGATCTGCGCAGTTCACTAACCTTCCATTTTGCATCAACCTTGGATGATGTTGTGAAGGTTGCCCTTACCGAACGGAAGAAGCGGAAGAGAAAACGAGCACCAGCCAAGAGGAAGCGATCAGTAAAAACTTCAACCGCTACAGCTTAGGCCTGGAGTTTTTGACAAAACATTCCGAATCAGTCGATGCGGATTGTCCCAGGTTGTCCTTGAACGACCTCCCCGATCACGGATGCTGAAGGGTTGTCACCTTTCAAGCCTGTGAGAAGTGCAGTCAAGCGATCCGGTGGTACGCACATTAGTAGGCCGCCAGAGGTTTGGGCGTCGACCATAAGCGTACGACTGGTGTCGTCAATGGAGTCAGCAAAGTTGAGGTCTGGGGCCAGGTCTTCAAGATTTCTGTGTGTACCTCCGGGGATATGACCAGCTTCAGCGAGTTCCCGCGCACCAGGGAGAATGGGTATGCTGGTAGCTTGCAGAGTTGCTGAGGTAGCGGACGCGTTCATCATCCCCCTGAGATGGCCAAGTAATCCGAAACCTGTGATATCTGTGGCTGCTTTGACTCCAGCAGAGATCATCGTCTCTGCTGCACTCTGGTTTAGTGTGGTCATCACCTGAACCGCATTGGCGATCACATCCTTGTCAGCTGCACCTTTCTTTAAAGCCGTAGCAATCACACCTGACCCGAGTGGTTTCGTGAGAACTAACACATCTCCGACTTGAGCTCTTGAGTTTGTCACCATCCTGTCCGGATGGACTTCACCGATGGCAACAAGTCCATATTTGGGTTCCTTATCGTCAATTGAATGACCACCCAATGTGGGTACGCCTATTGCACGGGTTACATCGCTTCCGCCTCTCAGGATTTCATCCAGGATTCCCTCTCCTAAAAGTGTGCGGGGGAACCCTACCAGATTCAGTACAAACAAAGGACGTGCTCCCATAGCGTAGATATCAGAGAGCGCATTCGTTGCACTGATACGACCGAATTCGTAGGGGTCGTCGACGATGGGTGTGAAGAAATCCGCGGTTACAACCAGTGCCCGGTCGTCGGCGATACGGTACACGGCTGCATCATCCCCCGTCGTATAACCCACGAGGGCGTTTGGATCTTCTACCGGCAGGATATGACGCAGTACCTGCGTCAGTTCGGTCATCCCGAGCTTACAAGCTCAACCAGCACCATGACTGAGCTGGGACAGCCGAATTGTCGGCCTCTGGTCACGCGGCTCATTTGTCATTGTCCCCCCTGGTTGGGGCGCATGGGTAATGGAGCATGTAATGAAGAGGCTTGGTGTGCAAATCTCTTTTCTTGGACACGGCCTAAGTCAGTGACGCTAAAGCGTAGTGCAAAGTGCGGGGAATAATCCACCCCTGACGCTACTGGTCGCTTCAAGTAAATAACTTTGCTCTCATAAAGTGTCTGCTTCCTATACTTTTAAGAAAGTTGCTCTGGCCTTCAGCCTCTTTGGGTATTAGAACGGAAGAGATAGATCCATGCCGTCGGAAGTGTAAGGAAGTAGATCTCTCAACGGTGACACTTGTTGGTGGCATGGTGTCGATTGACTCATAAAACCTGGATTAGCTCTTGAGTAGCAAAAAGCCCAGCCCACTCTCTGATATAATGATCGCGTCAGGCGGTGTTGCCACCGAATATCAGGGTCATCCGGTGATCCGGCATTTTGGTGATCCGGCCGCCGAATATAAGGCCGCAACCGAAGAAGCGGTTGTTTTTGATCGAAGCCATAGGGGTAGGCTTGTGATTACGGGTCAAGCAGCCGGTCGCATGCTTGGAGGGATACTAACGGGTCGTATACCTAACCCTCCGTCTCATGTCGCAGATGGGGTGCTCGGTGGCTTGGGCACTTACCACGGAGTACTCACCAGTAAGGGCAAGATGATTACCGATCTTTGGGCGATACTTAGGGGTCCTGAAGATGAGGCTGGCTTCTTATTGGATATCCCAGCCGCTGGAGTGTCCAGGCTAACCGATACCTTCCAAAAATTCCTTCCGCCACGCTTCGCTATCGCCGAAGATGTTTCGGATGCTGTAGGGATGGTTACTGTCGCTGGACCCGCAGCTGCTGAGACTTTGTCCCGTTTAGCGCTTGGCATTTGTGTGAAACCGGGTGAATTATCCGGATTGACAGAGGGCGCTTGGCGCTCGCTGGGTACGGATCTCTTCGATGACCTCTTAGTCATCAAAACTGAAGATGTGTGGCCGGAGGCGTATTCTGTTATCGGGGCCGCTGAAGTACTGCAGGAGTTCTGGAAAACCCTTGCGGGTGATGGTGTTACTCCAGCTGGTCTGGGTGTTTGGTCTACCCTTCGTGTGGAAGCTGGCCGGCCAGTATTCGGTACGGATATGGATGAGCAAACCATCCCGATTGAGGCCGGAATTCATAAGCGGTCAATCGACTATGAGAAGGGTTGTTTTACTGGCCAGGAAGTCATTATTCGTATCCGCGATCGCGGGCATGTAAATAGGAGCCTTAAGACGCTTAGGTTCGGTGATGTACCTACTCCCCGGAGCGGTACTGAACTCTATGACGAAGACTCCGAAAAGGCAGTCGGCTTCATCACCTCAGCTGTTCAATCGCCCAAGTTTGGTGAGGTCATTGGACTTGCATATGTGCGGAGAGGCTACGAGGTCGTAACGCTCAACGGTCAAGGTGTGACGGTTCCGCAGGAGTAGGATTATCGGGTCTAGGGACACCGCGTAAGGACGAGTACTTACTCTTTTTTGTTCGGCGTTGGTTGACCTGAGTAGGCACCTTGAGTTTGACGTATGAAGCGCTCGATTCAACTTTCAGCGGCCCAATTAGCGGGACTTATGGCAAGGAATAGATCATGTCCAGTTCAAGCCTCCTTAGAATCGCACTCGTTTTAGGTTTCATCCCCTGGTTCACACCCCTAGGGGTGTCGGCGCAAGCTGACAATCAGGAAGTGATAAATAGGTCAGACGACCCGGTTCTAAAAACTTTCCATTGGCGCTCAATTGGCCCTGTCGGACAGGGTGGTCGTGTTGACGATCTGGCCGTTGATCCTAGTAACCCACACAGGTATTTCGTGGGCTTTGCGACCGCTGGGCTATGGAGGACCGTCAACAACGGAACAACTTTTGAGCCGGTCTTCGACATTTATGCGACTCATTCGGTTGGGTCAGTAGCGATAGCGCCGTCTGATCCCAAGATCGTATACGTTGGGACCGGAGAGGCCAATAACCGACAAAGTTCTTCGTTTGGAGCAGGAGTCTATAAGTCCACCGATGGTGGTGATTCCTTCACTTATGTCGGCCTTCGGGAGACCCAGTCCATCGCCAGGGTGATTGTGCACCCTAACGATGCCAATACCGTCTGGCTTGCAGCGACTGGCCATCTGTTTGGGTCAAACCCGGAACGGGGGGTATACAAATCAACCGACGGTGGTGGTAGCTGGGATCTTGTCCTGAGCGTTGACGAGAATACTGGTGCAACAGATTTGATCATTAATCCGTCTGATCCCGATAAGCTGTTAGCGGCCATGTACCAACGACGGAGAAGTGGATGCTGCTTCGTAGGTGGTGGCCCAGGAAGTGGAATTTGGACCTCCACCGATGGTGGGGAGAATTGGGAGCGTCTTCAGGGCAACGGGCTTCCCGGCGGCACGATGGGACGAGTTGCTCTCGCCACCACACCAGCGAACCCCGATGTCATTTATGCACAGATCCAGGTTGCAGCGGACAAGGTAAGCCCGCTAACTGACCAGGAACGTGAGGCCTGGCAGGCTCTATCTGAGGACGGTGACCCCCCAGATGATCAGCAATGGGATGGTGTTTGGCGTTCGATGGACGGTGGAGCAACCTGGGAGTTCCGCAGCAATGAAAATGGGCGGCCCATGTATTTCAGTCAGATTCGCGTCTCAACCGAAGACCCGAACCTTGTCTATACCGTGGATCAACAGGTAGCCAAGTCACGTGATGGGGGACAAACCTGGGAAACCCTGAGTGGCTTTGGGCACGTTGACCAACATGCATTGTGGATTAACCCAGAGAACCATGATCACATGCTACTTGGGAATGATGGGGGAGTAGACGTGACCTACGATCAGGGAGAAACGTGGGAATCCCATCGCAGCTGGGCGGTTGGTCAACCATATCACGCTTCGGTGAGCATGGATCGTCCCTACCGGGTTTGTACTGGGCTACAAGATAATGGAACGTGGTGTGGTCCGAGTGCGGTACGTGAAGGTGATATCCTCTCCCAGGATTGGTTTGGAGCTGGCGGTGGTGACGGCTTCTATACTCAACAGGATCCAACGGACTCGAACATCGTCTTCTCTGAATCCCAGAACGGGAATGTGAACCGGTACAACCTGTATACGGGTGAACAGCAGAGTATTCGGCCACGTG
>CAWVZF010000122.1:0-4702 GCA_963934665.1 uncultured bacterium
TCAATTGGATAGAGCGTCTGGCTACGGACCAGGAGGCTGGGGGTTCGAGTCCTCCCGGGCGCATATTCGACGAAGGGTTCGAGTGAATTGGGCGCGTAGCTCAGTTGGTTAGAGCGCTACGTTGACATCGTAGAGGTCACAGGTTCGAATCCTGTCGCGCCCATACGGAGGGGTTTCTTCGGGGCCGTAGCTCAGTTGGGAGAGCGCAGCGTTCGCAACGCTGAGGTCAGGGGTTCGATTCCCCTCGGCTCCATTATGAGACCGCCACCTTAGCTCAGTTGGTAGAGCACGTCACTCGTAATGACGGGGTCGTCGGTTCGAATCCGACAGGTGGCTTCTTTTGCCCCGTGGTGTAACTGGCAACACGCCGGATTCTGGTTCCGGAGAGTCTAGGTTCGAGCCCTAGCGGGGCAATTCAGAGACATTTATGTCTCTATAGGGGAGGGATGGCCGAGTGGCTAAAGGCGGCGCCCTGCTAAGGCGTTGGACTTCGCGTCCACGTGGGTTCGAATCCCACTCCCTCCGTTTGGGTTTGTATGGCCTATTAATATTTGGTCCGGTTGCGCCCAAGTCCGCGGCGCAGGTGGCCGTGGACGGGTGGCCGAGTGGCTTAAGGCGCACGATTGGAAATCGTGTGGGCTAACGCCCGCGTGGGTTCGAATCCCACCCCGTCCGTGTTGGGATGACCCGTTTCGGTTTCGGGGCGTGGCTCAGTCCGGTAGAGCGCTGCGTTCGGGTCGCAGAGGTCCCCGGTTCGAATCCGGGCGCCCCGATTATGTAGATCGCTCAAGCGATCTACTTGAGGAGCGCTGGCAGAATGGTATTGCACTCGCCTCGAAAGCGAGCGCCCGAAAGGGCTTGGGGGTTCGAATCCCTCGCGCTCCGTTTATGCGCCCCTAGAGGCTTTCATACCCTACGAGCCAAGAACTCGCGGGGTTTTTTCTTATTAGAAATGTAAAAGCAGAATTCAATCTGACAGGAAAACACTCGCGCTTGAGGCGGTCCATTGGCAGATTGATCAGGTTCGGACACTGTGGTAGAGCGTCCGTTGACTCGGAGGTCAAAAAATGAAAGTCCATTTCTCAAGATTGCTGTCTCCCAGGCTTTATTGGATTGCTGGTGCCGCACTCATGTGCCTTGCAGCGCTGGTTTCTCCTGTAACCGCCCAGGAGCGCCCCTCATCTTCCGAACAGTGGGAGGTGCCCAGGACTGTATTCGGTCACCCGGACCTGCAAGGGAATTGGACTAATGCGACCCTTACACCTTTCGAGCGGCCCGCAGGCTGGGAACGTGCTCTGACTTGGGAAGAGGTTGCTGAGATTGAACAAGGACAGGCGGAACTTGTGGCTCGCAAAGCTGAAGCAAGTGATCCAGATCGTCCTCCCCCACCAGAAGGTGGTACCCACCCGGTTTGCATCGATGGGCCGACTTCCTGCTACAACGAGTTCTACAGGGAGCCCGGAGACCGGGTAGCAGTCGTGAATGGGGAATTCAGGAGTTCGCTCGTTACCAACCCATCGAACGGCCGTGTACCAAGCTTGACCTCAGAGGGGCGTCGCCGGGTCGATGATTCCAGGGCGCTTAGCAGGCAGTTTGGTGCGTACGATCATCCGGAAGTCCGCCCGCTAGCTGAGCGATGCATTGTGTCTTTTGGATCAAGTGCCGGTCCTCCAATGCTGCCCAACTACTGGTACAACAACAATTATACGATTGTGCAAAATGCTGATTACGTCATGATCATGGCGGAGATGGTGCACGACGTGCGCATCATTCGGCTTGGCGAGCCACGTTCGTTACCTACTAATGTCCGTCCGTACTTCGGTGATTCTAGGGGCTGGTGGGAAGGCAATACGCTGGTTGTAGAGACCAAAAACCTCAATCCCGAGCACGCATTCCGCGGAGTGCCACCTTCAGAAGATCTTAGGGTGATTGAGCGCTTTACCCGAGTGGATGACGAGTCAATCGTCTACGAGTTCACAATTGATGATTCCACGACGTATACAGAGGTATGGGGGGGTGAGGTGCCGTTCACACGGCTGGATGGTCAGGTGTACGAGTATGCCTGCCATGAAGGCAATTACTCACTTCCCAATGTCTTGGGTGGTGCTCGATATCAGGAGAAAAATGAAGTAGGCAGGTAAGGCGCTTAAGCGTTAGGGCTGCCAAGTCAGATGTTACGACTTGGCAATTTGATCAACTAATTGAATAGAGTAGCAAGGAGGTAAAATGTTTTTGTCACGGCTCCCTTCATTCGGGTTTGCGATAGTAATCAGTGTTGTATTATCGGGCTGTTCTGGTCAGGCTGACGCACCAGCCCCTGAAGCTCCAGATCCGTCAACTGTTACCGACCCCGCAGCTGCTGGTCTTCCGAATCCGACATCTGAGGTCGTTTCAGAATGGGGTCCGCTTCCAGATAATAGGACATGGGGTTCTACGGCCGGTGTTGATATCGATCCGCATGACGGTAACGTCTGGGCTTATGATCGATGTGGCGCGAGTGCTCTGGGTGGTGGATGCGCTGAGAATCTGGTTGATCCGGTTCTCAAGTTTGATCGTAATACCGGCGAGGTCCTCACCAGTTTTGGTGCCGGGGAGTTTGATCTCCCCCACGGGATCCATCTGGATGCCGAGGGGAATGTCTGGATTGTAGATATGACCGGACACCATCTCATCAAGTTTAGCGCGACTGGTGACGTACTCTTGAGGCTAGGTACTCGCGGTGAGCCGGGGAACGACTCCGAGCACTTCAATCAACCCAACGATGTTATCACCGCCCCCGACGGGAGCATCTTTGTAGCAGATGGGCATGGTGGCCAGTCCATGCTGACCCCGAATAATCCGACAGTCACGGAAGGTGCAACTGGTCGGATTATGAAGTTTTCCGCTGACGGAACGTTCATCAAAGAGTGGGGCCAAATTGGCACGGAGATTGGTGACTTCCGTACCCCTCATGCATTGGAAATGGATTCCGAGGGTCGTCTTTTCGTTGCGGATCGAGGAAATCATCGAATACAGATTTTCGACCAGGATGGTAACTACCTCGATTCCTATGTTCAGTTCAGTCGTATCAGCGGACTCTTTATCACAGATGACGACATGCTGTATGCCATCGATTCTGAAACCAACCCGAATAATCACCCCGGTTGGACCACTGGGATTCGTATCGGTCATGCGTCCGAAGATGTTGTAACAGCCTTCATCCCACCTTATGAGATTGACTCTCGTGATACAGGTGTGGCTGGTGAGGGCGTTGCGGTTGATGCCGATGGCAATGTTTATGCAGCTGAAGGTCCGATCTCTCGTCCTACAGCGGGTGGTGGATTAACAAAGTATGTTAGAGGTATGTAGCCTCGATTAAGTCGAGGGGCGCCGCGTGAGTAGTCTGCGCGGCGCCCCTTCTTCTTGTATACCAGAATTAATGGGCTACTGAGCGGTGAGGGGGTTCCATCACCCGTCAGGTTAATGCATCATCATCGAGCCAGAAGATCTCTGGTAACTTGCCCATGAGGCCTATGAACGGTGCTGCGACACAAGTGACGTCTGTTGGAAGGCGACTTTCACCTGTCCAGGCCGTTTTGGTACCATGTTTCTTCGCAGCTCTTCTCGCGGCCTTTGTATGGTGCCCACCGGTACGGGACCTAGGGTCAAGGAATACTTTTTTGCTTGCAGCGGGGGTACTCGTTGCTTGGGCATCTGCTCTCTTCATTGGAATTAGAAACGGGCAGCGGTTACTAACTCTTGAATTAGCTATTCGGCGCCACCATTGGGTCCAGGCCTGTGCACAAGGCACCGTGTTTTTCTGGTGGGGTCAGTATGTAGATCAGGTTTATGCTTTTGCACCATTTATCGCTGCCCAGCTCGTTTTCGCGTACGGTGTAGATGCTCTGCTCCAGTGGTCCCGGCGTGATAACTACCAACTCGGGTTCGGTCCCTTCCCAATTATTTTCAGTATCAATCTGTTCCTCTGGTTCAAGCCGGAATGGTTTTACTTGCAGTTCGGGATGATCCTATTGGGATATCTAGGAAAAGACCTTATCCGGTGGACGAAAAACGGTCGCTCTGCGCACATCTTTAACCCGTCTTCCTTCCCGCTTGGCGTTTGCTCTCTAGTGCTGATCATGACGGGCATGACTGAGATCACCTGGGGTCAGGAGATCGCTCAATCTCAGTATAACCCTCCCTACATCTATGCTGTGATCTTTTTGGCCTCTATACCGGGCCAGCTTCTTTTTGGTGTAGCGATCATGACGGTTTGGGCGGTTATTTCCGCATACACGTTTGGCCTTGGTTACTTCTGGCTTACAGGAACCTACTTGTTCCACGATGCGTACATTCCGGTTGCGGTTTTTCTGGGAATGCACCTTCTGTTCACGGATCCGTCCACCTCCCCCAGTACGGGCCGAGGTCGGATTATCTTCGGCATCCTCTACGGGTTTGCTACGATCGCCTTTTTTGTGCTTCTAGGGGCAATGGAAGTTCCAACTTTCTACGACAAGCTACTACCCGTGCCTATCCTGAATCTTTTGGTCCAAGTTATTGATCGAGGCGCGGCCTCAAGGTGGCTTGGATTCCTCGACTTTTCATGGATCACGAAGGGTATTACTCCCATTAAGCGACGTTATGGACTCGTGGGAATTTGGGTTGTGATCTTTGTTGTTCTTAGTGGTACTGGTGGCGTTGGTGATAACCATCCTGGTCAGTA
>CAWVZF010000123.1:0-4582 GCA_963934665.1 uncultured bacterium
GTCACTCTGCGTCAACACCATTCATTCATCCAACTCCCGGACAATGGTTACCGCACCCGTATCGCAGATGCGCGGGTAGGGGTGAATGGACCTACCGTTTACGATTACGCGACCCCGATCGATACAGACACCCGAGTTCGCCTCGCTGCCAGACATAGGCTTCAGAAGGCCGATCCGGACGCAGATCGCTCTGAAGCTGTTGAGCCAATCATCTACTATGTCGATCCTGGCACGCCAGAGCCTGTACGTTCTGCTTTGATCGAGGGAGCAAGTTGGTGGAATGATGCATTCGAAGAAGCTGGCTTCATCAATGCCTTCCGGGTAACGGTGCTACCCGATGACGTTGACCCTCAGGATATCCGCTACAACCTGATCCACTGGACCCATCGGAGAACACGAGGATACTCCTACGGTAACACAGTGATCGATCCACGTACGGGTGAAATCGTACGTGGCGTAGTAAACCTCGGAAGCCTGCGTCTTCGTCAAGACTACCTTCATGGCCAAGGGATGGTACCCCCCTTCCCCGGAGGCATATCCTTGCCTGAAGATGGAAGTTTTGGAGAGTTCGCAGATGCCCCCGATTTTGAATATTTAGCGCAAGTGGCACCGGCATCCGAACCAGTCGAAATGGCCTTGGCCCGGGTTCGTCAACTCTCGGCCCATGAGGTTGGCCACACACTTGGATTCCCACACAACTACATGGCCAGTTCTTACGGTCGGGAAAGCGTTATGGATTATCCTGCACCGTTCGTGCAAATCGATGAAAACGGGAATATCGACCTATCGAATGCCTACGTGCAGAGAATTGGTGAGTACGACAAGCTCTCAGTTAATTGGCTTTACCGCGAATTCCCTAACGGTACCAACGAAACTCAAGCTTTAGAGAGAATCGCAGAACAAGGTGTCGTTGATGGCCTCATCTATATGGGTCATACGAACAACAATTTCATTGGGGCTAGTCACCAGTACGCCAGCGTTTGGGATAACGGCTCAAACCTTGTAGACCACCTGAAGCTCGAGATACGCATACGCGAAATCGGCCTCGAGCGATTCGGAATCGATGCAATCCGAACGGGTGAACCAATGTCGACTCTAGAGTTCGTGCTTCTGCCCCTATACATGCATCACCGATTCCAGTTGCGATCAGCTATCCAGAGTCTTGGGGGAGCAGATTTCCGATACGCATTAAAAGGAGATGGGCAAATTCCATTTACAATCGTGGAGGCTGAGGAACAGCGCGATGTGCTTGAAACTGTCTTGTCTACGCTGGCTGTAGATTTTCTCGCACTCTCCCCGGAGATCGTGGAAATGATCCCTCCTCCGGCCTATCGGTACAGCGAGGGTGAAGAATTTCCAGGCTACACCCAGCAGGTTTTCGATCCCCTAGCAGTTGCATCGGCGGCGGCTACGTTCACGGTTGGAGAAATCCTCAATCCAGATCGGATGGCCCGCCTGGTGTTCTTCGGTAGTATGGGTGACTACCCAGACCTTCAAGAAGTGGCAGATGGTCTTATCGAAACCACCTGGGGAGCTTCCGAAACCGGGGACACCTATCGGCAACAGGTACTTCACACTGCACAGCGCTCGGTAGTCGATCAAATGATGCAGCAGGCAAGCATGGCGGGTAATCCCGCTGAGGTAAGGGCGATACTTTCAGATCGTCTCGATCAGCTCGCATCAGGAATTGAAACCGAAGGCGCCCCGAGTCCACATCGGAAGCTTGTTGCGGCTGATATACGCCGTTGGCAGTCCCGCATCGAGAATACGGTTCCAGGGCCTCAACTCCAGATGCCAGCCGGTGACCCGATCGGTGGAAGTTCTCGCAGTGGAAACGGTAATTAGGGTGAAACTAACTGAGGACGCTATCAAAACACCCAACTTTGACTGGTAATTCCAATTGCTATAAAGGCAGATAGTTTTTTATGTTTATGTTGTAACATATAGGTGCTGTAGAGGTACCATGGATAACCTCGTATTAATGAGGCGTTTTATGTGTGCTACTCAAGGATGGAGATTTTTCTTGCCATGAAGATTGAGCTCAAGAGCCAAATCACTTCTGGTACTATGCGATTAAGGGGGGTATTCGGCAGCGCAGCCTGTGCTCTTCTGCTAGCTCCCTTTCTCTTGCCTAGCACATCCGTATTCGCACAAACGACTGATCGGCTTTTGGCTGGCGACAGTATACGAGTCAGCTTTCCCGGAGGGCGGCAAAACTTTGAAGGCCGCGTTTTGTCCAATGTCGATGGCGTACTCGAGGTAGTCGGAAAAGGGCCTCAGAATTGCACCACAGGTCGGGGGTTCGGCGCACGTCCAGTCTGTGATCCAGCTCCAACCGAGCGGCTCGTCATCGATCCAAATATCGCCTATGTCGAACAATACACTCCCGCGAGAGGAAATTTCATGCTCTACGCCGGAGGAGCAGTTCTGGGTGGGGTCGGCATGGCTGTGGCGGGACGCATCTTAGGACCAAAAATCGGGCTAGGCAGGATCGAGGGCTGCCAAAATATCCATGGGGACTTGCTTTGTAGAAACCCGACCGATGACTTCGATGCGAAACAGCTAGCAAGCGACAAGCAACGCGGGACCATCTTTGGTGGCATCCTTGGTGCCACGATCGTCCCTCTACTTATCAAGGCAGTGCAGAATCCTTGGGTGGGACTCACAGCTGGTTCAAGTGATGTACCAGGGTTCGATTGGTCTTTCGAGTTCAGTGTACCTTTTGGGGGTCAATAACCAGCGACCTTGAGAGCCCGTCGATAGCAGAGGATCCAAGCTCATAGGCACATCTTCGCTCTCCAATCGCGGTGAGCTAGCGTTTGGTACACCACTCCGGGTTGATTACGACGCTCACTCTGAGGCGCTCGAAAATCTCTATCATCCTCAGGATAACCCCCAAGGTGTAATCCCGTTAAATGTTGCTGAGAACACACTCAGCTGGTCCGACTTACGACACCAAATAAGCAAACTCACTGCGGAAACTCATATTCCTGATTGGGTCCCTGGCTACACGTCAATGCTCGGTGCGCCTGACTTCAGAGCAACCGCAGCCTCTTTTCTGGAAAAACACCTAACAAGATGTACTCTCGACCCTGATCAACTCGGAGTCTCCGCCGGAGCGACCAGCGTTATCGAGATGACGTCCTTCATCTTAGCCGATTCAGGCGACGTAGCAGTCATTCCAGCCCCCTGCTATCCGGTCTATAAGCAAGACATCGGAAATATGTCTGGCATGGAGCGATACGATCTCATAACCCATCATGAACTTTCCGAGATCAGAGGCGGTCCCGCGTTGAGTATCGCTGATCTAGAACGTGCACAAACTGAGATCAAAAGCGCGGGAAAGTGCTTTCGGATGCTAATTCTCACGAACCCAGATAACCCAACCGGTGGGATCTACTCTCATCAACAACTGCTCAAGTATACAAATTGGTGTATAGACCACGGAATCCACTTGGTTGTGAATGAGATCTATGGGTTATCGCTCATCAATACCGAACACTCAGTCATTCGTGAGGACTATACCGAGGACACCGTGTTCTGCTCGTTCGCTAATATTATGCAAGCCAAGCAAAGTGACTTGTTGCACTTATGGTATGCCTTCTCGAAGGACCTTGGCATCTCAGGACTCCGTATAGGCCTCGTATACTCACAGAACGAAGCGTTCATCAAGGCCTATGGCAATGTGAACCTTTCGCATACGGTGTCGAACTACACGCAATGGGTACTTCAATTGCTCATGAGTGACACTGATTTCATGAGTTCCTACGTAGCCAACAATTGTGAACGGCTCACAGAATCCTATGCCGTCGTCATCGAGCACCTTAAAGAGCTACAGATTCCCTATGTTCCAGCCCGAGGCAGTCTCTTTACCTGGCTAGACCTCTCTGAACTCCTGGTGGAAGACACATCAGCAGCTGAGCATGATCTCTGGCTTGATCTATATCGTAGTGCTGGCGTTCTACTCACCCCCGGCGAAGGCTTTGGACACTCTAAGAAAGGTTTATTCAGGCTCGTCTATCCATGCGTTTCGAAGCATGATCTAGAAACAGCTATGGACCGCCTTAGTCGATTCGTCCTGAGGAAACGTCAAGACGAATCTTGACTCCAGAGCGAGAGACAGTCCTGAGATCCGCTCCGCAGTCGATCTATGTCCCCTGCTCCGCTAGGCTTTTGAAGTACTCACGAAAGCGACCCATTATTTCCTCTGCACCAGGCCAATCGGCTACGACTTGCTCGATGTTCCTGTACAGAAATGGGTTTTGGACCTCCCGGAGTTCATCGATCATGTGCTCCACCTTGCAATAGACAGCCAGCATTTCACCACTGACCGCTCGGAACATATCGGGATCAATCGCACCATGAACCACAAACGAGGCGGCCATATCCCAATAGCTCGTGACCATACGTACGTAGGTGGACTCTTCAGTTTTCATGATCTCCAGAAAATCTTCGACAGACTGCGGATGGAATGAACGGATAACCCAGGTTCTAGCCTCACGCATTTTTTCTTCGCGGCGAAGGTCATACAACCTCATCAATGATTGGGCGCTTTCGTGCGGTGTGCTCAAGATTAAGTCCT
>CAWVZF010000124.1:0-4446 GCA_963934665.1 uncultured bacterium
GGGGTACCCCTAGGAGGTGGGGAAACCTCCTTCTTTGTAGCGCCTGCTGGCATTGCTGATACTGCGGACGTAGCGGATTCTATTCTGGTACCAGATACAGGAGTAGTGGATACAGTCGCGGCAGAGATTGGTATCCGATGAGTGACCCGAGGCGTGAAATTCCCTCGGTTGATGCTCTTCTTGCTTCACCCGAGTTTGAACCAATTCTGAAGGAATTTCCTCGACAGCTTGTGGTGACGGTGACACGGATAGTGATTGAGGAAATCAGGAACAGCTTGCTCGCAGGAGACAAGGATATCGAGCCCGATGGACTCGATTACTATGCTCGAACGGTGTTGATTCGTTTAGGAAAGGAAACGATGCCCTCGCTGCGCGGAGTGATTAATGCAACGGGAGTAGTTCTCCATACGAACCTTGGACGAGCCCCGTTGGCAGAGGTTGCTGCTGACGCGATGGCTGCTGCTGCTCGAGGCTATTCGAATCTCGAATATGATGTCGAATCGGGAAAACGAGGCTCTCGGTACGACCATTGCGTGAAGCTTCTTCGGGAATTGACGGGTGCGGAAGATGCCATCGTAGTTAACAACAATGCTGCGGCGCTGGTTCTAGTGCTTAACACCACCGCGAAAGGAAAGGGAGTTGCCGTTTCCCGAGGTGAACTCGTTGAGATTGGCGGGGGTTTTAGAATTCCTGAGATATTAGAGCGTGCAGGTGCGTTTTTGGTTGAGGTAGGTAGCACCAACCGGACGCGTCTATCGGATTATGAGGACTCGATCGAGAAGGGTGAGGTTGCAGCGATCTTGAAGGTTCACCGGTCCAATTTCAGGATCACTGGATTCACAGAAGACACAACACTCGCTTCACTTGCTGATCTAGCAAACGAGGAAGGGATCCCATTACTGCACGACCTTGGTTCTGGGTTATTTATTACTGCAGATGCGCTAGCCCTCCCAGCTGAACCTCTAGCTTCTGATTCACTCAATATGGGTGCAGACCTTGTTGCCGTTTCGGGAGACAAACTACTGGGTGGGCCCCAGGCTGGGATCATTCTAGGTAACTCAGAGTTGATCAATTCGCTGCGTCAAAACCCTCTTTGTCGTGCGTTACGTGTGGATAAGGTTACGCTTGCAGGTCTCGAGGCAACGCTTCAACTCTATCGAGATCCTGGACAAGCTCTTGAGTCAATTCCTACCCTGCGAATGTTGGGCAATACCCCGGAGAGTCTTGGTAAACGATGCGAGGACCTTGACGCTGAACTAACAGGACTAGGTATCGGGAGCAGTATCGTGGAGTCAGAGGGCAGAGTAGGGGGTGGGACATAT
Organism: uncultured bacterium; assembly: GCA_963934665.1. Taxonomy (GTDB): domain Bacteria; phylum Gemmatimonadota; class Gemmatimonadetes; order Longimicrobiales; family Gaopeijiaceae; genus UBA1142. The sequence continues at coordinate 1,323 of CAWVZF010000124.1, forward strand.
CCTGGTGTGAAGCTCCCGGGTTTCGCCCTTGCCCTAGATGGTCCACATGGTGCAGAAGCTTTAGCGATGCACCTACGTAACGGTGATCCTCCTGTAATTGCACGGATCGTAGATAAGCGAGTCTTCATTGATTTGCGCACAGTGCTCCCAGGGCAGGAGAACGATTTAGTCAGGCGGGTCAGGGAAGCCAGTAATGAAGGATTCGGTTCTTAGGACTAGGCTGGGTCTGGGCGCGTATTGTGATACCTACTAGGCTGATTGTCGGTTAGCGGACAAGCTGGATTTACAAGGTATCCGACGTTGACCTGATTTTTCAGCACGGGTAGCTTTGGACGTCCCCCTGTGTCCTAGGTTGGAAACGTCCAATGGCCAGGAGGGTATTGTTTTTGAGCCGGTACTTTGACCGGCTCCAACAGGCACATCACCTCAGGAGGTAACCGGCGTCATGATGACCTTGACGGCGACAGCAACAGAAAAAGTTCAAGACTTCATTCAAGATCATAGTGCTGAGAGTGAAGCGGGATTGAGAGTTGCAGTTTTACCAGGTGGGTGTTCCGGATTCCAGTACGGCCTCAACATTGAGGACGAACCAGAATCGGATGATGAAATTCTCGATATCCGAGGTGTGAAAATATTCATTGATCCATTCAGTGCACAGTATCTTGACGGTGTCGAGATCGATTATGTGACAAGCGTTATGGGCCAGGGTTTCACATTCAGTAACCCGAACGCATCGGGCGGATGTGGATGTGGGAGTTCATTCACAACTTGACGGCTGTTCGCTGCGGTCGCGCCTGAGACCGTGAAGATCCGGGCCTTCACTGGTGGGGGGTTCGGCGAGAACACCTACCTAGTTATTTGCGGAGATTCATCTGCAGCAGTCGTAATTGATCCGGGAGCCGCAGCTTCCGAGGTAGTTCCCCAGATCCAAGACGAAGGGCTTGATCTCCACGCCATTCTTTTAACGCACGCTCACCTCGACCATATAGAGGGTGTTTCAGAGATACGTGCGATATCACCTGATGTGCCAATTTGGTTGCATGCAGATGATCAAGAACTCTATGAAGTGGCTCCCTTTCAGGCGCAAATGTTTGGTATGACGGCGACTCCCCAGCCACCCCCTACAAATGAACTTCTAGCTGGACAGCGATACGAATTCGATTCCTGTGCACTGGATGTGCGCTTCACGCCAGGCCATTCACCGGGTCACGTCATCTTTGTTGCCCCAGATGAGAGCTTTGCTTTAGTAGGGGATGTGGTGTTTTCAGGATCGATCGGTCGGACTGATCTCCCCGGTGGCAATATGGGTACACTCATGGATTCCATCCGAGAGCAAGTATTGACGCTCCCTGATGAGACCGAACTCTTCACGGGGCATGGACCACCGACCACTGTGGGGCAGGAGCGTCGAACTAATCCGTTCTTAAACCAAGATTATGGTGGGGGATACGTTTGAAAAAAGGGGTAAGGGCAGCCCCTCCTTTGGTAGCTGCTGCATTTGCTTCGGGTGGTGGGACGAATGTTCAAGCACTACTCGATTACCAAGACAAGTTGTGTCCTTGGAGATTGTCACTTGTTGTCACGGACCGCGAGAATGCCGGAGTTCTTGAGCGAGCTGATGTGGCGGGGATCAGTACAGCCACCATTCCTGTCCAAGCGCGTGCCTCCTCAGATGTCGCACAAGACATGCTCTCAGTGCTAGAAGCTCACAGGGTCGAAGTCATTTTTCTTGCTGGCTATCTTCGTCTCATTCCGAGCGAGGTTGTTCACCGATATAGGCGTAGAATCCTCAATATTCATCCGGCACTGCTGCCTTCGTTTGGTGGCAAGGGCATGTATGGGATGAGGGTACATCAAGCGGTAGTCGATGCCGGTGAGTCAATGACTGGCGCTACCGTCCACTATGTCGATGAAGAATATGACCGGGGTACAATCATAGGACAGTCGAGGGTACCAGTAGAACCTGAGGACTCTCCTGAAGTTGTGGCTGCCCGCGTTTTGAAGATTGAACATCGTTTATATCCTCTTGCTGCGGAGCACGTGTGCTCTGCTCTGATCGAGGGCCGAGATCCTGGGCCACTAGATCTTCCTGAACTATCGAGTACTGAAACCACTGACCTAGAACACACAGAATAGGAGTAAGGATGAAGCGGGCGCTTCTCAGCGTATCCGATAAGACAGGAATCCTGGAACTCGCTACCGCACTTAAAGATCGCGGTTGGGAGATCCTATCTACGGGTGGGACGGCCCGTACACTCCGTGAAGGTGGCATTGAAGTGACCAGCGTATCTGAGGTCACAAAACATCCAGAGATGATGGACGGACGTGTGAAAACTCTTCATCCAGCGATACATGCTGGGATTCTTGTTCGAAGGGATAATGAAGAGGATATGAAGGCTCTCACGGAACACGGTTATGGGCCGATCGATTTGGTTGCTGTGAACCTTTATCCGTTCAGGGAGACCATAGCAGCTGGTGATGTGACGATGTCTCAGGCGATGGACAAAGTCGACATAGGTGGTCCTACCATGATTAGGGCTGCCGCCAAATCACACACACAAGTTTGGGTGATTGTCGACCCAAACGATTACGACAAGGTCATCGCAGCTATCGACGAGGGTGAAGCTTCGGAGTTGAGACGTGAACTTGCCGCGAAAGTTTTCAGCCACATCAGTGCCTATGATGAATCTATAGCGGGATACCTCACTGGTAGCATGGAATCTCAATCACTACCGGATAAGCTGGATATGTCTCTGCAGCGAATCCAGACACTCAGGTATGGAGAAAACCCGGATCAGCAGGCAGCCTTTTACGGTCATGAAGACCCAGTGGGACTTTCTGCACTCAGGCAACTTCATGGTAAGGAACTCTCATATAATAACCTGCTGGACTTAGACGGAGCTTTACTTGCGCTGTCCCCATTCGCGAATACCAAAGGAGCTGCGGTCTGCATCATCAAGCACACAACACCATGCGGTCTCGCGGTCAGCGATACGCTTTCAGATGCTTACGAAAAAGCACTCGCCTCTGATCCGATGAGCGCGTTCGGATCCGCAATTGCTGTGAATCAAGAAGTTGATGCGGAAACAGCAAGACTGATGTCCGCTCTCTTTATTGAATGTCT
>CAWVZF010000125.1:0-4420 GCA_963934665.1 uncultured bacterium
CATAACGCATCAGAAATTATTCAGCGCACACCCAAGACGATGCGAAATGTGGCTGGTTACAACCTCGCCAGTCTCAATCCAAATCAGGAAAATCTTGCCCAACTTCTGGTGGGCTCCGAAGGGACTCTCGCATTTTTCGTGCGTTTGCGTCTGAAGCTCAAACCACTGCTTCGCTCAAGAGTCCTCGGTGTTTGCCATTTCAATGGTTTGCTTGAAGCACTCGACACTGTCCAGCATATCGTAAAGCTGAGCCCAACTGCGGTAGAACTTGTAGACCAGAATGTCTTGAGCCTTGGAGCAAGGCACCCAGACTTCCGAAGTGCCATGAGTGGTTTCGTGACTGGCACTCCAAAAGCGTTGCTCCTAGTCGAGTTTGCGGAAGAGCTTCCCGGAACAAAGCTGACCGGTAAGCTGAATGAACTCGAGGAACTTTTGAGTGAGTTAGGACACCCGAACAGCGTAGTGCGTGCAGAAACCGAATCGCTCCAATCAGCAGCCTGGAGTGTAAGGAAGGCAGGTCTCAATATCGTGATGTCGATGGCAGGTCCCCGGAAGCCCATTTCATTCATCGAGGACTGTGCCGTGCCACTAGAACATCTGTCTAACTACGCTCGGCATGTGGATGAGATTTTCTCTAAACATGGCGTGGAGGGGACCTGGTACGCGCACGCATCTGTTGGGTGTCTTCACGTTCGTCCTGCCTTAAACCTCAGAGATTCTAGTGATGTTCGCCGCATGCGCGCGATTGCAGAAGAAACTCATGAGGTTGTGCGGCGCTATGGAGGGACACACTCCGGAGAGCACGGTGACGGCCTCCTTCGATCAGAATTCATCAAGCCGATGCTGGGTGAACAGATGCAGCAGATCTTTGGAGACGTTAAGAAGACTTTCGACCCTAATGGTCTCATGAACCCCGGTAAGATCATCGATCCTCCCCGGATGGATGACCCTACCTTATTCAGGTTCCATGCCGAAAGTGCAGAGAACAAACTGCCCGTGGTCCTCGACTGGTCTCAGGACGGGGGAGTCGTAACTGCTCTGGAACAATGCAACAATAATGGTGCATGCCTTAAATCAGATCCGGGGGTGATGTGCCCCTCATATCGTGTCACTCAGGATGAACGACACTCAACCCGTGGGCGAGCTAATGCGCTCCGACTCGCCCTTACCGGACAACTCGGTATATCTGGCCTAGATTCACCAGAGATGGCGGAGGCCATGTCGCTGTGCATTTCCTGCAAGGGATGTAAGCGAGAATGTCCAACCGGCATCGATATGGCGGCCTTGAAATTGGAGTGGCAGCATCACCAGAATCAACGGTCAGGTGTTCCTATCCGAACGCGATTGCTAGGAGGGTTGCCACAAGTAGCACCCTGGGTAACGAAAATCGGACAGTTGGTGAATGTCTTCGGAAAACTACCCCTTGGGCGTCGCCTGCTCGGCTTTGCTCCCACGCGAAAGTTACCCCAGTGGCACAGCTCACCCTGGAGTGACAGTGAACTCCCACCCTCACCCGACGTTACTCGTCCGGCTGACGTCATACTTTTCGTTGATACTTTCACGAGGTGGTTTGAACCTGAGGTTCCCCGGGCAGCCAAAGCCTTGCTGGAAGCAGGCTCTTGGCGAACCCAACAACTACAACAACCAGATCGTCCACTCTGTTGCGGACGCACTTATCTAAGTGGCGGTATGCTTGATGAGGCGAAACGAGAACTCCGACGCGTCTTAGATGCATTAGCTCCGGCAGCAAGATCCGGAGCATGGATCGTCGGATTAGAGCCGTCTTGCATCTACACATTACGGGATGAGGCACCCGCCTTACTACCGGGGAACGATGCAGATGTGGTAGCGGAGCGTGCAGTACTTCTAGAGGAGTTCCTCGATCAAGAATGGGCGGGGGGGCACACCCTTTCTTTTAAGCGACTTAAAAAGAAACGACTCAAGATACATGGTCATTGTCACCAAAAAGCATTTGGCACAGTCAATGCTAGTGTCCGAATGCTGGAAAGGATTCCGGACTTAACCGTAGAGGAAATCCCTTCAGGATGCTGTGGCATGGCCGGAGCATTCGGCTATCAAGCCGAGCACCACGACGTGTCGATGGCAATGGCTGAGTTGGACTTGCTACCGGCAGTTCGGGTCACAGATGAAACCACAGAAATCGTAGCGAGTGGGACAAGTTGTCGCGCCCAGATCAGGGATGGGACGGGACGAGAGGCCTTGCACCCTGCCGTAGTACTCCAAAGAGCAATTCTAAGGCCAAGCGATGGATAAGCCCGAATCCCGTTGAAGTTGGATTCGTTCCGCCTAGCTCAGCTTGATCACAACTGCAGTAGATACTTCGGGTAGATCCACCAGTGCATCACGAACTTTGCTATCTACCTTGCCGTCTACTGCGATAGCGGCCATGGCTTCCCCTCCCGCAGTAAGCCGAGCCTGGTGGTATTCAGCAATATTAATCGCATGGCCCCCCAAAAGGGTTCCGACCCGGCCGATAACACCTGGCACATCTTGGTTCCTGAGCACAATCAGTGTGCCGTCAGGCACAACATCAACATGATAATCTCGGATTCTAACAATTCGGGGATGTCCGTCACCTAACAGGGCACCGGCAAGTCTAAGATCTTCGCCTTCAGCCTTAACGATGATCTCAACGAACTCAGAATAGTCAGTTCGTCTAGACAGATAGGCTTGTGAGATACCGATTCCACGCTGTCTGGCAAGATGTCCAGCACTGACAAAATTCACCTTCCGCGTTCCTATAATGTTCTTGAGCAAGCCCATCAGAACATAAGCGGTAAGGGACGGAAGAGCTCCTTCAGGATCGCCTGAATAACGCACCTCTATACCCCTGATCCCACCTCTAGCGAGCGCACAGGCTAGGATTCCTAAGCGTCGACCAAGGTCAAAAACAGGTCCTAATTCCTGCAGTGTCCCTCCTCCGAAGGCCGGGGCATTGAGAGCATGAGAAAGATCCCCCTCTAGGAGTGCAGCCCTGACGGCCTCACTGATCTCGGTAGCCACCAACTCCTGAGCTTCCAGTGTCGAAGCCCCAAGGTGTGGCGTAAGAACTACACCAGGAGCCTTACGTAAGGGGCTATCGTCTTCGAGTGGTTCATTTTGATAAACATCAAGCGCAGCCCCTGCGATTCTCCCTTCATTCAGCGCTACTGCAAGAGCCTCTTCGTCAATAACTTGACCTCTTGAGACATTCACGATGAAGGCGCTCTTTTTCATGCGAGAGATGATTTTTTGGTTAATCATCCCCCGAGTGTCATCGGTAAGCGGAACATGCAAAGATAGAACGTCTGCACTCTCAATAACTGTTCCCAGATCAACACGGTCCAAACCCAGCTCTTTGGCTCTTTCATCAGTGAGATATGGGTCATTAACCACAACGTGCATACCAAAAGCACGACAACGCTGTGCAACTTCCTGACCAACACGGCCAGCACCAACTAGGCCAAGAGTGCGACCTCGTAGTTCTGCTCCCTTGAAGCGTCGCCGATCCCACTCTCCTCGGCGGACCGAAGCATCAGCACCCGGAACTCGGCGAACCACTGAGAGCATCAGTGCAAGTGTGAGCTCCGCAGCTGATACGGTATTACCCGCAGGCGCGTTGAGTACCGCAATTCCACGCTCGGTAGCCACATCCACATCAATATTGTCCACACCAACCCCAGCGCGTCCGATAACTTTCAGACTCTGAGCCTGAGCCAATATTTCGGAGTCAACCTTAGTAGCACTACGGACTATCAAACCATCAGCACTAGTCAGTGCATTGAGAAATTCCTCGGAAGACGAATCATTGATCTCAACAAGTTCGAACTGATCATCGTCTCGTAACGGCTGCAGGCCACTTCCGGAGATGTTGTCAGTAACGAGAATGGAAAATGTCAATGCCATCAGCCGAGGATCTCAGCGAGAACAGAGAGTAATTCCTCTAATTCGTCTTCAGTGTGCTCGCCCATGTGTCCGATGCGAAATGTCGTTGACTTGAGCTTCCCATATCCCCCTCCAATAACCCATCCCCGATCCTTGACAGTATCAACGATCGATGGGGCACTCATCCCATCCGGTACCTGAATGGCTGTTACTGTCGGAGAACGATGGCCCTCTGCTGCGACCACCTTAAGCTGGATACCCGAAGCACTCATCTCCTCGACCCACGCCCAAGTGCGTTCGGCCATCTTTTGATGACGCACCCAACGACCTTCCATTGTTTCTTCGGCCATCAAGCGGAGTTGTACCTGAAGAGCAAAGAGAATCGAGAGCGCTGGCGTAGTAGGTGTCTGTAACTTCTCTATGTTCTCAGAATATCTAACTAGGTCAAAGTAGTAGCCTCGGCCACCCACTTCTTTCGCCCGCTCAATCATCGAGCTAGATGCCACACCAAACGAAACACCAGGCGGCAGAGAGA
>CAWVZF010000126.1:0-4419 GCA_963934665.1 uncultured bacterium
CAACTACAGGTCGAACAACCAAAAACACGATGAAGGAAGCAAATAAATCGACTATGCCCCATATTAATTATCACATCTGCATTTTCGGTAAGGGAGAGTCCACCTTGCAGCTGCTCCGTATTATTCCCCTGATTAGTCTTCTGGTCCTGGTATTCACACAGCCGATTCTTGGCCAAAGAGTTTCTGACACAGAAGAGTTTGTGTGGCCCACAACCCACGAACTGCAACCAAACTCAAACTTGATCGAATCCGAACTCCCTGCGGTGTTCATCCAAGAGCTTCAAGAAGAAGCTGAAAGCAAAAGCTGTGGCCGAACAATGCTTCTCGGAATGGGTGGAGGCATGCTCGGAGGCGCAACCCTAGGCTATGTGCTAAGAAGTGGTGATAGTGACAGCAAGAAGTGGACTGGCTTTGGGGTCGGCATTCTCGGAGCTGTTGCTGGCCTGGTCATTGGGTCTGTACGCTGTACGTAGCAACTCAATCAACTGGGGCACATACTACAAGAACCATACGCTACCACCGTACTGCGGAGACAACGAACTCACCGCCATCTCGCTGCTTAAGGCGGACACCATGGTAGATATAGTTCGAATCTGTTTCTCCAAAAACCCATTGTTCACCGCTGGTCCCTCCTCCCGCACCCCTTGAGCTGGCCACAGAGTCTCGAATTTGGACATTCGCAACTCCGCTTCCTCGGGTCCTGTATTGCAGTTCCATCTCATTGAGACCATCCGCACTCTCTATGATTTCGCTGTTGCTTGGGGCACCGATCGAGGCATAGAGTTCGCACAATGACTGACCAACTCGAGGGCGAGCATATGCAACTTCCGGGTTCTCAGCTCGCCATGCCTGTTCTTCTGTTACCAAACTTGTGAACAGCTCCAGAGATCCACACGCCGAGATTGCCATGTTGTCATCAACCCCGCTTCCTGGTGGAAGCACTTGAATCTGAAAAGCAGCACAGCCCATAAGGGCAGCAGCAGTCAGGGATATCGAACTGAGTGCTCTGGTCATCTTTCTCCCCTATTTCTAGAGACCCATCTGGTCAGCAGGTCAACCTCATACAAGAATCAAGCTCATATTCATGGCAAAAGCCACCGATCTATGTCTTTACACTATACCTTATCCGCACGATGTCAGCCTCCCAAACAATAAGTAAGGTCTGAGAAAACTCTGCTCCGGAATAAACCCTATGAAACTGAACATTCTGATTGCTGCAGTCGCCACTCTAATATTTGCGAATGGGGAGGTGCACGCCCTGACTCTACAGGAGCAGGTAGACACCCTACCCGACAATACAAGCGACGAGGCAGGACTACCTCTAGAAGGATCACGCTCGATCACCATCAATACGAATGAGGGGACCTGGCTATCTGTTGATGTGCACCCTGATGGACGAACCCTGGTCTTCGACCTCTTAGGTGATCTCTACACGATCCCGATCGAAGGCGGAGATGCTACTCGGATTACTCATGGTCTGGCATTCGATGGACAACCTCGGTACAGCCCGCAAGGGAACCATATCGTTTTTGTCTCAGACCGAAGTGGTGGTGAAAACTTATGGACTCTTAATCTGCAATCAGGTGATACCACTCAGATCACAAGAGGAAACGAAGGATCGTGGCTATCACCCGAATGGACACCTGATGGTGACTATATCGTTGCATCCAAAGGAAGAACTCGCCTCGGAGTGGTGAACCTATGGATGGTACACACGGATGGAGGGGCAGGACGAGCGTTAATAAGTGAAGACGACGGCTTAAAAACCGTTGGAGCTGCACTATCCACTGATGGACGCTACATCTGGCATGCGGTCAAGAATGGCCGCGCATGGGACTACAATGCACAGTTCCCGCAATACCAATTAGCAATCTACGACCGCGAGACCGGGGAAACTTTCAACCGGTCTTCCCGTTATGGGTCAGCGTTCCGCCCGACCCTTTCTCCTGACGGTGAATCACTCGTTTACGCAACTCGACACGAAGACCAAACCGGTCTTCGTATACGGGATCTGAATACCGGGGACGAGCGGTGGCTCGCATACCCGGTTCAGCGAGATGACCAAGAGTCTATCGCTGACCGAGACATCTACCCTGGAATGAGTTTCACTCCGGACTCCCGTGAGGTAGTCGCATCGTATGGAGGCAAGATCTGGCGTATGCCTGTCGACGGCTCGGACGCAATAGAGGTACCATTTCGAGTCCATGAAGAAGTAGCAATCGGACCCTTGGTTGAATTCGATTACCCAATCGAGGACAGTCCAACTTTCCCAGTGCGTCAGATACGAGATGGAGTGCCATCACCGAACGGTCAGAGGCTCGCTTTCATCGCGCTTGATGACCTGTATGTCATGGACCACCCGGATGGAGAACCCACCAAGCTAGACGACAGTAGTTTGACGGCAGCACACCCGGCTTGGTCACCTGATGGCGAGTGGATCGCGTACGTCACTTGGGGTGCCAGCGGTGGGCACATCATGAAGATTCAAACCGAAGTTGGTAGTCAGCCGGTCCAGGTCACGACTGTTCCTGCGCAGTACCAGCAGCCTGCTTGGAGCAGCGATGGTGAGCAAATTGCAGCCCTGAGAACACCTGCCAGGGCATTTCAGGAATCCGAACGTGCTATAGGAGCCGAAACCGATATAGTCTGGATCCCGAGTTCAGGTGGTGAGGCCACCCTCGTGGCACCAGCAAAAGGCCGCGGCAATCCCCATTTCGTTGAAGGGCAGGACAGAATCTACCTGCATCATTCAGCCAATGGACTCCTCTCAATCCGCTGGGATGGCACAGATGAAAAATCCCACCTGAAAGTCATGGGAGAAATGCAACCAGGAGCCGACGCGCCAAACTCATCCGATCTTATCAAGATGGCGCCCAGCGGTGAAAATGCGTTGGCAGAACTAGAGAACAACGTTTATGTCGTGACCGTTCCTGTTCTGGGTGGTGAGGCACCATCCATTTCTGTTGCAGACGTCGATAATGCTCAATTCCCTGCTCGTAAGATCACAGAGATCGGAGCACAATTCCCAGCCTGGAGCGCAGACGGTAGCGAGGTCCATTTCTTCATAGGCAATGCTCATTTTGTCTATGACCTAGAAGCCGCTGAAGCATTCGATGACTCGCCGGAGACAACCGAGACAGAAGAAGAGTCTCAGGAATACACACCCACCGAGCATCGAATATCTATAAGAGCTGAACGGGACATCCCCAGCGGAACTGTTGTTCTGCGTGGCGGCCAAGTAATCACGATGAATGGCGGTGAAGTAGTAGAGGATGCAGACATCGTCATCAGAAATAATCGAATCGTGGCAGTAGGCAGTAGGGGCTCCGTAACAATCCCATCGGGCACCGAGGTGATCGATGTATCAGGGAAAACGGTATTACCGGGTTTCGTAGATACACATAGTCACATGAGACCGCCACAAGGGCTTCATAAGACGCAGTCTTGGATGTATCTGGCGAACCTTGCCTATGGAGTGACCACCACCCGAGATCCTCAAACTTCGACTACGGACGTACTCAGTTATTCTGACCTAGTGCGGAGCGGCCAGATGATTGGACCCCGTATTTATTCTACGGGACCGGGCATCTTTGGTGATTATTCTCAAGAAAAAGCGATTAAAAGCCTCGATCATGCTCGTGAAATCATGCGTCGTTACAGTCAATACTACGATACAAAAACCATAAAGATGTACATGTCAGGAAACAGGCAGCAGAGGCAGTGGATCATCATGGCCGCCAGGGAACAAGGAATTATGCCGACCACAGAGGGTGGGCTGATGTTTAAGTATGACATGACGATGGCACTCGATGGTTATCCAGGCCAAGAACACTCTCTACCAATCGCTCCTATCTACTCGGATGTGGTAGATCTTTTCAATGGATCTCGCATCACCTACACACCGACACTTCTAGTGTCTTATGGTGGGCCTTGGGCTGAGAACTATTTCTACTCGCGAGAAAATCCACATGACGATGCAAAACTCCAATACTTCACTACTCATGCGGAACTCGATCAGAAAAGTCGAAGGCGGCCGGGATGGTTCCGAGATGACGAGCACGTTTTCACAAAGCACGCCAACGGCGTGAAGCAGATTGTGGAAGCTGGTGGGCGGGCAGGCGTAGGCAGTCATGGGCAACTTCAAGGCCTCGGATACCACTGGGAACTTTGGGCCATGCATGGGGGAGTGATGGAAGAGATCGATGCGCTAAGAGTCGCAACAATTCTCGGAGCCGAAGCAATCGGCCTGGATGAAGATCTGGGATCCATTGAAGCTGGAAAACTCGCTGACCTCGTGATTTTGGATGGTAATCCGTTGGAGGATATTCGGAATACCAATACGATCACCCACGTCATGAAGAATGGGCGACTGTACGAGGGAGACACCTTGAATGAGGTATGGCCACGTCAGCGTACCCT
>CAWVZF010000127.1:0-4337 GCA_963934665.1 uncultured bacterium
TGCGGTAACCATTGTCCGGGAGTTGGATGAATGAATGGTGTTGACGCAGAGTGACAGCTCCACCCGTCGCTGCGACTCCATTCACGAGTTGTCCCGGGTTACTGCTTGTGAAAGTCAGAATTGACTCGACTTCAGTATTTTCTGGAAAGGATCTGGTAGCAGGCAGATGGATCGCGCTTCGAGAGGCGTCGAGCGTGAAATCGCCTTCACCTCGAGCTGCAATCTGATCAATCACACCTCGAGCATCACGCAGAAAGAACTGAGTTGCATCCACGAGTACACGTTCACCGGTTTGAGCCACAATCTCGAAACCCCAATGGACCGAAGGTGCAAATGCATCACGAACGGCTTGGGCTTCATTAGGGTTCTCGCTGCGCGCTACGAACCCGTAGTTTGGTTCCATAAGTAGGACACGAGGCCCAATCCGCTTGGCTGCGAGAACATGGGTTCCTCGCAGTTGCCCACGATCGATACCTACGGGGTTACTTCCTAGGCCAGAACCCATAGAGATTTGGTAAAGAAACTCCGTGTCGAGTTCAGAGATTTCCCAGAACAGCAACCCATTCGCGTTATCCCAATACAGGTCAAAAAAGCCCTCCATTGGAGTCATCGCTTCAGTGTGTTGTTCAATACTAGGTAGAGACGGTGCCTGTGATTCTGCTGGCCTAGCGAGTCCGCAGAGCGCGATGAGGGCTAATGTTCCTAGAACGCTTAACCGGGACAGCCTGGACAGTGAGTAAATGCGTAGCGAGATGGACATGGCGAGAGCCTCGTTTGGGTGTACTCAACCTCGAGTAGAGCAGTGGCGCAGTTAGTTGGCTTTGGGTCTTCTGTTAATTTTTCCAGTTTGGTTGGATGGGATCATCCGATGAAGGTTCACTGATCTCCGGAGCGTACACTTCTCGTAAACGGTTGTGATACTCTCCCAGCAGGGTTCGTAGCTCAGTGTGTTCCTCAGCGACCTTCTGTCTTAGTACAGGGTTCGTCAAATAGTCGTAAAGGATTGCGCTCATAATTTGTGCGTCTAGGCGGAATCCAGCGTGGCCGATGTCTCCCAGGCCATCTGCCTCCATCCCCTTCGTGTGATATGTATCGCGGGAGCTAAAAACGCCAACACCGATACCTGGGATATCACGTGTTACCCAGCCGGTCTCCTCATATCCAGCCGGCCGCTGAGGAACTTCATTGATTCTGGGAGCACCAAGCTTTCTAGCATAGGCAAAGTAAAGTTCTTCTAGAGATCCCAGAGCAATTCCGTCCCGATATTCTCCATAACGGTCAATCTCGACTGCAGTTCCGGTCGCGAGTGCTGCCCCCCGTGCTGCATCATCAATCATCCTAGTCATATGCTCAAGGTAGACTTCGTCCGGATATCTGATGTAGTAATCAACCACGGCCCGGGCGGGAACTACGTTTGGTGCTATCCCACCTTCCGGTATCACGCCTTGGATGGAAGCTTCCGGGCGAAGTGTTGATCGAAGACCGTTCACCGATGTGTAGAACCGAACCGCTGCTTCCAGGGCATTGCGACCATTCCATGATGTTAATTGGTGCGCAGGTCGACCAGTAAATACGTACTTCACCTCATTAATATTGAGGCAACACACGCCGAATCCAGCTCGTGCGTGGGATGTCTCTGAAGCTGAGTGACTGCGCACTAGAATGTCCGTTCCATCGAATATTCCTGCTTCATACATAATCGTCTTAGCCGGTGGTCCTACTTCCTCAGCTGGGGTTCCGAAAATACGTATGGTCCCAGGGACCCGATCAGATTCCATATGAGCTTTGAGGCTGAGCGCTGCTGAAATAGCCACGGGTGTCTGAGCATTATGTTGATCACCGTGGAATGGTCCGTCTATGTCCCGGAGCGCGTCATATTCACCGATTAGTCCAAGCACCGCTCCATCGGATCCAGCTGGGGATACCCAAGTTGCGATAAACGCCGTCTCTAGATCAGCAACTCCAGTTTCAACGACGAACCCCTTCGAGAGCAACACCTTTACGAGTGTGTCCACCGCTTCGAATTCAGCCCATCCTACCTCTGGATTGCGTCCAATATGATCGGAGAGATCCTGCATTTCAGCGTCCCAAACCTGACCAGCATGTTCCATGAGTTCAGAACGTTTCTGGTCGGTACGTTCTGTTATGTCCCTTGCAGTTTCTTCGGGAGCGATTCTTTGCTGCAACGCTTCTATTCGGATGAGAATGTCAGAGGCTGCTGCTATTTCAGTCGGTGTGGTTTGTGCTGATCCGAGAGTTGGGAGCAGAACGAGAGCAAGGATTAGATGATTAGTACGCATTCGGGAGTCACAGTTTTGGTTATGGAGTATCTCTATGGATGATACCTGCCAATACTATTCTTGCGCTATGAGATGGATAGTGCGCTATCAATAACGGAGTAGGTACTGAAGTTTGAAAAAGATTGCCCGATTTGTGCGTTGTAGCCCACCGGTGTAGAAAAGCTGCTCCCGTAATCCATCTCCGTCACGGTCACCCTGAATCAAGTCAGCTTGCTGATAGTGATCATCGTAGCCGAGAAAAAACACCGTTCCCGCATTGATTCGGTAGTTGAACAGCACATTGAAGTTGAAAGTGTCGTTGCCACTGTTGTATTCAGTAATGTTGCGCATCCCCAGTCGGTCGGTGAACTGAATATTCGTCGTTCCCCGGATGATCCTGACGGAGAACAACTCTTCATCTCCGTTCCCGGGGTCAGTCAAACGTCGCGAGTTTAGAGACAACCTGGTCTGAAGGCGGTCGAGTGGTCGAAGTGTGCTATTCACGCTCCAACCAACCTGGTATCCGAGAGAGGGTTTCAGGTAATAGATCTGGTCTCCAAGCGAGAGGTTGCCTCCGAAGGAATACCTAGGGTTAGTGTCGATGTTGCCCCGCACTGAAAAACCCTTTTGATGGAAGTTGATTCCCCCGAACCGTTCCATGTCACGGTTAACGTTGGCATTGAGCGTGATGTTTCGTGCGAAGGTGAAGGCCAGTTGGAGCCCGACGTTCTCATCCTGGAGGATGCCCTCATAATCATAATTCCGGGTATAGTTTATCTCTGGCCCCCAATTGATCACCCGATTTTCTGGCCAGAACTGATAACCGAGGTCACTAGTCAGGTTTCGGTACCCCCGACGACGCACGAAGCCGACGTCGGTATCAAATTCAGGCGAGACCTGAAAGGCGAAGAGCGTCCATCGGAGATTCCGGCTGTTCTGAACGATTCGGCTTGAGACCATGTGCCCGTCCGACTCTTTTTCTGAATGGTTCTTATAGCTGGAGCCCACCAACCGAAAATCTGCTACGATTGTTGGACTCAGTCGGAAGTTTCCATCTAGTCCGAATACACGACTGTGATCATCCAGGAACTCGCGATTCGTAACGATCGCTCCCAAGTGGGATTCGGCATAAAGGTCATAACGGACACGGGTGATAAGTGTCTGGGCTTTCTGAGAGAATGCAGGATCACTTGTGTCATCGACCTTGCCCGGTGCTCGATCATTCGCGGTTAGAACTCCGAGTGAAAAACGACCCAACTGTCCACTGAGTTTGGCACCGTAGTCTGGGTCGACGATCGTGCGGGTATGCACGAAAGTTACAGGGGCGACGATGTTAAAGATCTCTGCTCCCTCTACAAAGAATGGTCTGAGTTCAGAGAAGAAAAGTGGATACCTTCGGTTAACCTCTATTTGTGGTCGATCTGACTCGATTTGTGAAAAATCAGGATTAACTGTGAAATCGGCTGTCAGATTAGAGGTGATCCCATACTTGAAGTTTACGCCCGCATCGGGATCAGCTGCCTGATTAACGAAACCCGGAACAGTTGGATCGATATTGCCGTACTGGATCGTGGTCAGTGTAGGGAGTACTTCGAGGTTTCTGCTGGTTGAAAGTTGTGTCATCCCCTCCAGCAGCCCCATCTGAGCAAAGAAGCTTATTTCATCTCGGGATATGGGTGCCCAGACTTGGTTCTCTTCATCTTTGCTCTTCACTTCTCTTACAATTTGGAACCCCCAGCGGTGAGGCTCTCCTTGTGCTGGAGTGGGGTAACGGAGGCTCTTAAAGGGGATAGCCATTTCAGCGGTGTAGCCATCTTCCACGATTTGGCCTGCGGTCTCGAAAAGCGCATTCCAGGAACGGTCCGCTCGTGGGATCGCAGGCCCCGCACCTCGACTTCCACCCCTCCCACCGTTGCCACCAGCGGTGATGACCCCGTCTCCTTGCACGCCATACCCATTAACATCGAAGTCGTATCCGCGCTGTTGATCCAAGAATGTGTCGAAATAGATCGTCATTAAGTCGTCCGAGTACGCTCGGTCACGCTCGACCCGGTTCGC
>CAWVZF010000128.1:0-4280 GCA_963934665.1 uncultured bacterium
CTCGCGATTTCCCGGGACGCGAGGACATCGCGGAGAGTTTCCTGCCTTATCTGGCGATCCGATACCGACCAGAACGGATATCCCTGTCGCTTGCAGATACGATAATGCAGACGATGCCAAACAGGATCGCCTATTTTGACAATCAATCGTTCGATATGCATCCAATCGAATGAGCCCTGACTTTGCATTACTCTAGCTGGAGGCATTCTTAAAGTAGTCTGCGAGGGATTGGCTCCACCCCGAGTGTGGTCAAGAATTCAAGGGCACTCGCTTAACGAAATAACCTGGTAAAGGATCTCCAAAATGTGACCAGGAAGATCCTCCGATGAGAGAGTTGAAATTATGCTGAAGCTGTTCCGGAACAGGGCCGGTTATTCTGGTGGCATAACGCACTTTCTCATCTTGCTACTATTTCTGGTTGGATGCAGCGAATCCCTCAGTCTGGACTCCGAATCACCCGGCCAGGGTTCCGCTGATCTCTCGGAGTATTTCATCAGCCCCGAGATCTGTAAGGATGATGTGGGTCCTGATTGTACCAAGCTTCGTTTAGGCGATTCACAGCTGACCACTCTGGCTCCAGAACAGGGGAAGCTTTATGCCTGTAGGCCAGGCAACCCAGGAGCACCCGGAAGTGACCGGGATAAAATAACTTGGATCGACAATGCTAGCGGTACCTGGAACATGCTAGCAAAACCCTTTCTTCCGGCTGGTTCATTTTCACCAGGCGCTGGGTCCTCGGCTGTTACCGAATCCGGTTCGACCCGGACCATCTCTGGAAACAACCTACCAGTAGATGGCAAGATAGGTGATTGGCCTATGACCAGGTATCCGGCCCTAACGGCTATCGACCGAAACCCAGGTATTCCGGCTGCAAATAATTTCAGTTTTACGCTTCAGTTGGATCCTGATGAAGTCACGAACCCATCTTGTGTCGATTTGGGCCCAATCGGAATGACTCTAAATGGTGTTGTTCTCTATAACGCAGTGGATGGACGCGGGAATGACGCAGTGGCACATGAGATCGTTGATATTTATGGCGGCCATCCTGCTCAATCGGACTATCATTACCACTTTGTTCCAGAGAGACTTGATGAGGTGCCTGCTTTGTCTGATGGCCATTCGGGGTTAATCGGCTACATAAGGGATGGATTTGGACTTTATGGATACAACGGGGCAGGCGGGAGAGAACTCAGCAATCAAGACCTAGATGAATGCCACGGTCATTCGCACAGCCCGATGGGTTACCACTACCATTCAACCATCGAATACCCTTATACAATCGGGTGTTATCGAGGAACACCGATGGCAAGCGCCAGTGCCGTTTCTCCTAGAAGAAGAATTCACCCAAGGGCAGATGCACCTTTATCTGGTGTCCTTTCTAGCAGTGATTTTGAATCCACAAGAGGCGTAACCTATAGAGAGGCAAACGTCCGTTTCATACAGGGCATGGTAGTACACCATGCCCAGGCTCTAGAAATGACTGAGCTAGTTCGAAAATACGCTTCTACAGAAGCGGTAAGGCAAATAGCACGAAGAATGGAAATAGCTCAGAGACATGAGATAGGGTTGATGGAAGCTTGGCTGAGCAATAATGGTGAACCACTGCGAATGCCTAGCGTGAACGGAGAGATGTCCATAATGGCAGGAATGCTTACTCCGGAGCAGATGCAAAGACTCAGCGTGGCGAGAGGAGTAGGGTTCGACAAACTATTCTTAGAGTTTATGATAGAGCATCATCTGGGTGCGAATGAAATGGTGGCTAACCTTTCCTCGGACTCCGGGGTGGAAAAAAGGTCCACAGTTTTCCAATTTGCTGAAGAAATGGATGTAGACCAAGCAATGGAAATACAGAGAATGTTGGCAATCCTAGAAGGAATAGAATAACCTGGATCGACGATACTCTTGGTTTCTGAATAGACCTGTAATCATGCGCAAATATCTACTCGTCAGTTTGTGTTTGTTGGTGGGGTGTGACTCACCGACAGTCCCTAATGGCGTTACGTCACTAACGATTGAGCCGTCCACTGTGAGTTTCGATGCGCTTGGTGATACCATTCAAGCAGCTGTCAACATCGGTGGTGCGAGTGACGCGGTGGTAAAGTGGTCTGTCTCAGATTTGTCTGTTGTGAAGGTTTTATGCTGGTCCGGCCAGACGTGTCAGTTCACCTCTGTAGCGAATGGTACAGCTACGCTCACTGTATCCTCAGGCTCTGTTACTACCTCCGCACCTATCGAGGTTTCCCAGCTTCCTGCGAGCTTCGAGTTGTCTGATACAGCTCTAAGCTTTTCAGCGTTAGGTGACGAAACTCAGCTCACGATCGCACCGAAGGATAGGATGGGTAATGAGATGAGTGGTGCCGAGGTTGTTTGGGCCACATCTGACGAATCCATAGTAGCTGTTTCTGATTCTGGCTTGGTTACCGCAACTGGAATCGGTGATGCAACGATTACAGTAACCTCGGGTCCCTTGGAAGCCACTGCTTCGGTCATGGTCAAGCTCTGGACCTCAGTTTCAGTTGGTCAGTCTCACAGCTGCGCAATTACGACTTCAGCTGAAGCATATTGTTGGGGCTCGAACCAATACGATCAGTTGGGACTGGGTGAGAGCATGAGTGATACGTCAGAGGTTCACGTTCCAACTCTTGTGAGTGGCGGACACTCTTGGGAATCGATTTCATCTGGAGATCAACACACTTGTGGTGTGACTACGGCTGGGGATGCGTACTGCTGGGGAAACGCTGGATACAGCCGTATGGGTGACGGTACAAGTGGTTCGACTCGCCCGACTCCGGCTCTTGTCATCGGTGGACATTCCTGGGGCTCAACATCAGGGGGAAGACGTCACACCTGTGGGATTACCAGGTACACTGAAGCCGGATGCTGGGGTGATAACTATTACAGGCAACTAGGCGACAGCACTCGCTCGACTCGCTCGAGTCCTAGGTTGGTTTCAGGTGGGCATTTTTGGGAATCAATCTCGGCGGGATACGACCACAGTTGTGGGATCACCATGTCTAGCAAGGCATACTGCTGGGGGAATGGGCAAGCGAGTAAGCTGGGTTATGGGGATAACGAAAGCCGTATAGCTCCAACTCTTGTGCGTAATGGGCTTGTGTGGCAATCAATCTCAACGGGTCGCTATCACACATGTGGAATAGTGGCGAACAATGACGCGTACTGCTGGGGATGGAACGGGAATGGTAGGCTCGGTGATGGGACATATAACTCAACAGTACCTGAGCCTAGAGCGAAAGTGGTAGATATCATGGATGGGTGGAAATCCATCTCGGCAGCTAATTCCCACACCTGTGCGGTGACGGTGATCGGTGAGGGTTACTGCTGGGGATCCGGTGGTTCAGGGCGTTTAGGTAATGGGACATCAGGAACGCGCCGGCGTCCGACATTGATCAATGGTTTGCACGAGTGGGAAGTGATCTCTTCGAGGTGGTACCACAACTGTGGAGTTACAACGGACGGTGCGATCCACTGCTGGGGTTCTGGTGGCTCAGGTCAATTAGGTGATGGACAAGGGTCGACTAATTATCTCCCCGTCAGGGTTCTTGCGGCATGGTAACCGGGCATCGATCAGTGCTGCCGAGAATCGCCTCTGAAGGCTGGAAATCCATAAGGTCAAAGTTGGGGCTGCACCGTAGTGCCACAGCACGAATTCTCAGCTGTGGTGTGTTCCTGGCTCTTGCTGCTTGCAATGCGGAGCAGGTGACAGCTCCCACAACACCAACATCAATTACGATTGATCCTTCTAGCCTCAGCTTGACAGCGCTTAATCAAGAAGGCCGACTCACCGCAACGGTCAGGGATGAGAATGGCGGCCTAAAGGAAGAAGCTCCGGTAACATGGACGACCTCAGATCGGAATATAGTCGCGGTATTTGCGGCTCTTGGCTTGGTAACTTCGCGTGGCGAAGGGACCGCTACGATCACTGCCACCTCATGTTCTGGTAACTGTTCTGCAACGGCGACCGTAATCGTTAATCAAGAAGCCGCTTCGGTCGCACTATCCGATAGCACTCTGATTTTTTCCGAAGCTGGTGTGACCATCCAATTAACAGCCAAAGTTGTAGATTTGGAGGGTTATCCGGTCGCCGGTGATACCGTGATTTGGTCAACCTCAAATCTGGGCGTCGCGACTGTATCGTCCACAGGCTTAGTCACTTCTGTCTCAACCGGAACGGCGGATATCACAGCCAGTTCTGGATCTGCTAGCGCAACTGCCTCAGTAACCGTTACCCAATGGTCATCAATTTCTGCCGGAGTCTTCCA
>CAWVZF010000129.1:0-4139 GCA_963934665.1 uncultured bacterium
GGGAAATCCAAAGCAATTCAGCTGATGACAGAGGGCTCTACTTTCGGATTCGATCAGGCGCTTGAACTGGGAATAGTCAACGAGATTTATGACCACGAAGAAGACGACGCCTTTCTCGCGGCTGTTTTGGACTATGCGGCCAAGTTCACCACACCGGGCAAGGCAAATAAAGCCGTCGGTTTAATCAAACGCTCAGCCCAAACAGGGTCGGAGATTCCCTTTGAGCTTGCTCTCACATTGGAACGAGAACTGCAGGCTCAACTCTTTGCGAGCCTCGACGCGAAAGAGGGACTTGATGCCTATGTCGAAAAACGCAAGCCAGAATTCAAAGGTCGTTAGGAGTAAATCATGAGCGATGTGCCGGTATTATTGCATGACCGTAACGGGCACGTTGCGATCATCACATTGAACAGACCTGAAAAACTAAATGCCCTGAATGCTGAGCTTAGAGATGCTCTGCTAAACAAGCTCGATGAACTCGAGCATGATGATGAAGTTCGAGCAGTTGTTATACATGGTGCTGGCGACAAAGCCTTCGTAGCCGGAGCTGACATCAGTGAATTCGCCGCCCGTTCGCCAGAAGAGCAACGGGAGGCTGTGTTTGGGCGACGCATCTATGAGGGTGTAGCCGATTTCAAGAAGCCAATAATCGCTGCGATTCATGGATTCTGCATCGGTGGAGGATGTGAACTAGCACTGGCATGCGATGTTCGTGTGGCTGATCAAACTGCGAGGATGAGTCAGGCTGAGATCCGGATTGGTTTGATTCCGGGTGGTGGAGGCACTCAACGTCTCGCACGACTTGTAGGACGTGGATGGACAACCATCATGTCCTTGACCGGAGACTTTGTCGAAGCTGAAGATGCTCATCATATAGGCTTAATCGATGTGCTCGTTGAAGAAGGCCAGCACCTGGAAAAAGCACTTGAATTGGCAACCAAGATGACCCGGTGGAGCCCTGTAGCTCTTCGTTTGGCGAAGGATGCGATCCGAGTCGCATTCGAAATGCCTCTAGCAGAAGGGCTCGAGTACGAAAAAGGCCGCTTCATCGATGCGTTTAAGTCAGAGGATGGCCGAGAAGGTGTCCTGGCTTTTGTTGAGAAGCGCAAGCCAGAATTCAAAGGACGTTAGATATCTAATGAGTCTACGAACCGCCCGAATCCTTACATCTATCTACCTTGCCTTAGCATTGTTCTTTGTTACGTGGCCTGGCCTAAAACCGTTTGCACGAGTCGAACCACTCGTTCTTGGGCTACCCTTTTCGATGGCGTGGATTGCAGGCTGGATTGCGGGTAGCGTTTTTGTCCTTTACGGGCTTGACCGAGTTGAGCGCCGATACCGTGATGGAGAGGACTCCTAATGCAGCAATGGGTAGTCGTTTCAATCATCATAGGAGCGTACCTCGCTCTGACCCTGACCATCGGGCTCCTAGCTGGACGAAAATCGTCAGACAGTGTTACAGGCTATGTCGCTGCCGACCGAAGCTTTGGCCTACTCGTGATGTACTTCGTCACCGGTGCCTCAGTCTTCAGTGCATTCGCCTTCCTGGGCGGACCTGGCTGGGCGTACTCTCGAGGAGCAGCCGCATTCTACATCCTCGCCTACGGTGCACTCGGGATGGCACCGTTCTATTGGGTCGGACCGAGGGCAGCAGCGCTGGGGCGTAAGTTCGGGTATGTGACGCAGGCTCAACTCGTAGTGGGAAGGTTTCCCTCACGGACTCTTTCTGCACTTATCGCTGGCTTAAGTCTGATCGCGTTTATTCCATACATTACTCTCCAGATCCGGGGAGCCGGGATCGTGATCGAAGCAGTGACGGACGGGAACGTTCCCATCTGGCTTGGTTCTCTAGTCGCATACGGGATCGTGGTCCTTTACGTATTGGCATCAGGAGCCATGGCGGTAGGCTGGACCAATACGTTCCAGGGTGTATTCATGGTGATCATTGCATGGTCACTCGGTTTATACCTTCCATATCGACTCTATGGTGGCGTTACACCGATGTTTGAGCAGATCATGGACGTCCGACCGGAGATGCTCGTCCCGCCTGGCCTCACTGCGACCGGAGAGCCCTGGAGTTGGGGGGCCTACTCGACCTTCATCATTGTGAGTGCCGTAGGGCTAATGATGTGGCCCCATCTCTTCATGAAGGCATTCACTGCTAAAGATGATGACACGATGCGACGCACCGTCATTCTCTTCCCAACGTTTCAACTTTTTCTTATCCCCGTCTTCTTAATTGGCTTCTCAGGCATACTCTTCAGCGGTGGACCCTCATCCGCTGACTTCATATTGCCCTACATGATACTGGAGACGGGTCTGCCTGCTGTGGTCGTAGGTCTGTTCTGTGCAGGTGCTCTATCGGCGTCTATGTCGACAGGAGATGCTCTTCTTCACGCCTCGGCCTCGGTCGTTGTCGAAGACGGTGTAACTCAGTTCGTGAAACTAGATGACCGTCAACGGCGACTTCTAATGCGCATATTGGTCCTCCTGACAGGTACAACCGCCTATTATTTTGCCCAAGATGCCGAGAGCTCACTTGTCCTGCTGCTGGCAACCGCCTACGGAGTCATCTCACAGCTCGCGCCACCAGTCATATCTGCGATGTACTGGAGACGCGCAACCACGATTGGTGTCTTAGCAGGATTGTTGGCAGGCACTGCCACTTCAGTCTTCTTTTATTTCAACCCGGATCTTAGGCCGTTCGACATGCACGAAGGTGTCCTGGGTTTGATTATTCACGTACCCGTCTTGATCTCTGTAAGCCTCATGACTCCAATCCAGAATGATAAGCATCTCGCTGGATTTTTCTCTTGAGAGGGCCCCGCCTCCAACTCTTAGAGTTTGGCTACTCACGGCCACAAACTTAGGGGTTAGTCGTCAGCCCTCCGGGTATCAGAACCTGTCGCGAGTGAGGCGACAACTCTGTGTGAGCCACCAACCGGCACTCGAACTCCATAAGCTTCTGCTGGAGGAGTAATACCTCGCACTAAGTGTGGGTTTAGGTTTCTGAGAATCCCTACATCGATTTCTAGTGCCGATGCTACACGCCGCAGGGACGTTCCACTCGGTACGAAAACCAGGTCAAAATCGTAGCGTTCAGTCGAAGTAACCACGAAACCGTACGCAGATGCATCCTTCGCCAATATTGTTGCCGCAATCAGTCGGGGAACGTACTCCCTCGTCTCCTTGGGCAAGTGGCCAACGATTTCCCAGTATAGGTTCTCATCGCCCGTTCTCCCATCGGCGTATCTCCTCAAGACTCGCTCGACCCTTCCTGGGCCCGCATTGTAAGCTGCAGCTGCCAGATACCAGGAGCCGAAGCGTCCGTGCAGCCAGTTTAAATAATCCAATGCAGCTTCAGTTGCACTGATAGGGTCACGCCGTTCATCCACGTAAGTATCAACTCGCAGCCCATACTGGAGTGCCGTCGGACTCATGAACTGCCAGAGCCCAACTGCAGAAACGTTAGATACAGCACGTGGCTTGAGACCAGATTCCATCATAGCCAGATATAGAAGGTCCTCTGGCATACCCTTAGCACGTAGGGCATCACGCACCAGATCACCATAAGCACCGCGGCGACTCAAGAATGTCTCGAAGTCTGACTTGAGTACCGTTTGGAATAGCTCAATCCACCGCTCGACATCCTCATTAACGTGCAATGGCAGTTCAGCCTGTACGACCTCAATCGCAGCTGGATAGGTCTCAGCGGTTTCCTGAACAGGCGTAATTCCCGTTAAGACAATGAGCGGAATAACCACCAATGGCATAACATACCACCAGCGAATCAGACGATGCTGTGCTGTGTCTATTTTTCTGGACATAATCAACCTCCAGCTAACTAACTGCACGTTTTAGACCAACTAGCATGAATCGTGGGTCCCACATGTAGAGTTCATTCAGAGCAGGTCGAAATTCAGGGCATCTGAAAGCGGACAGAAGAAAAAGGTCTAGCCAGAGCAGTAATCTGCCCGGCCCAGAGGACCTATTAGAGGATTACTCGGAAGGGTAAACGGAAATGACGCTACGAGCGCGAATGCGTTCAAATTTCACAACGCCATCAACTTGCGAAAAGAGCGTGTCATCTTTGCCACGACCGACGTTACGGCCCGGATGGAAGCGGGTTCCGCGTTGGC
>CAWVZF010000130.1:0-4122 GCA_963934665.1 uncultured bacterium
CCGAGACTCGGGGGGGTTGAGCATCTGATCGATGATCTGGCTCATACGCTTGCTGATCGCCGGCATGAGGTTCGGATTCTGACCATGACGCCCGAGAGCACCTCAGAACAAGGGGCTCGCGTACCATCAGTGCCAACCTCACAAACTGAAAACTTCCGGGTTGTCAGGATTCCTTCTTTCAAAGTCCCGATGATGGGAGTACCGATATCTCCTCTGCTTCCGAAGCGCCTTCGAGAGGATCTCATCGAGTGGTCACCTGATGTGGTACACGTGCATGCATCGATTGCTTCGGCAGGTGCTCTAGCCGGTGGCTGGGCCGCACACTCACTGGGCTTGCCACTCGTTGTCACATTCCATTCGATGTTGGGAGGACATGAATGGGTTTATAAGCTATCCCACGCTTTAACCAGATGGGGATCCTGGCCACAGGTGGTTGCTGGTGTTAGCCCAGCGGTCGCGGACGGAGTGTCTAGGGTTCTCGGTCGCCCGACGACAGTGTTAGCAAACGGTGTAAATATTGGATGGTGGAGTGAGGGATCTTCTGTTTCCGTGCCCGCAAGCAACCGCATAAATCTGGTTACCGTTCAGCGTCTTAAGAACCGAAAGAGAGGCTCAGCTTTGCTCGAAGTTGTGGCTGCGGCTCAGAAGAATATTCCAGATGGGCATACGTTTAGGGTGACATTCGTAGGAGATGGCCCACGTCGATCTGCCCTTGAGAGGAAGGCGTCTCGCTTGGGTGTAGATGCAAGATTTCTGGGAGCTATACCCCGTAAAGATGTTCGGGAAGTGTTACGCAGTTCTGATGTGTTCATCCTCCCCAGTACCCGAGAGTCTTTCGGAATCTCCGCTTTAGAGGCTCGTGCGGTTGGTTTGCCCGTTGTTGCGTTTAGGACTGGTAGCTTACCCGAGATCGTGCCAGATGGGTTAGCGGGGCTTCTGGTCGATACGGATCAGGGAATGGCAGATGCTCTGACACAACTTGCTTGCGATCGTGGTCTGCTTGTGAGGCTATGTGAGGGGAGTATTAGGAACCCACCTCGATTTGATTGGCCGCTCGTCGTGGAGGAACATGAGCAGATCTACAGAGAAGCCTCAGGATGCCGAGGCTGACCACTAACGACCGAGTTGCTTTATCCTGTCGATCATTTGCTCTTTCCACATAGGATCGGAAGGGTACTGGTCTGGTGCTGCCAGACCTTCCTGATATGCAGTCCGCGCCAGGTCTAGTTTATCTTGAAGACGGTAGGTGTCTCCGAGGTCTTTGTAGAAGAGTATAGTGCCTGGTTCACTCTCAAGCGCTCTGAGGATGTGTTCTTCAGCAGCTTCCCAAGAACTAGACTTCATTGGGTCGCCACCGCCCATGAAAGTTCGTGCGATGAAGCGTTCGAATCCTGATAGGCTCCGGACTTCTTGATTGAGTTTGCCGAAGACACTGTTAGCTAATGCGTGGTTAGGGTCGATTGCCAGCGCCTCTTGGGTCAAGGCCCACACCTCCTGTGCGAGTCGGACCTGTTCTCGGACTCCCGCGATGTCTTGGGCTAGCCGTCCCTTCGCTGCAGCAAACCATGCTATTGCATCTACATCATCAGGTTGTAAAGCCAGTGCTTCCGAAGCGAGCTGGACAGCTAGTCTAAGCCAACGATCTGTCTGTTCCCTGTCTTTTTCTATAACTCCAAGAATGAGCGCAGCGCGTGCGGCTCTCCAACGGGCTTCGTAGTCACTTGGAGCTATGTCCATCCGTGCTTCGAGACGCCTGAACGAAGCAAGGGGCTCCATTGAGAAGAAGAGTGAATCCGCTGTGGCTATTGCGGTCGGGACTAGAGGTTTGACGTCTTGTACAGTAAGTGGAGCCTGAGCCAGCACCGGCATAGAGTTTCTGGCGGGTCCTAGAGCGAGAAACATCAATAAACTGAGGATTCTTATATGTATCATACTAGCTAGGGTTAGTGCTCCTGTTCACGACATTCACATCCTTGGCTCTGTTGGGAACTCACCTACTTGATCTCAAGATTTATGGAACCCTGAATATCGTTGTTATTGAAAATACTAGTACCCACGTTGGACATCGATCAGATTGAGCAACTTTTCTCCAGCCATATAGCGCCTCAAGTTCTCGCGATAAAACACGTACTGATTATCCCTGTAACGAGGAGAATAATCCGATACGTGTGGGGTCATGATCACTCGCGGAAGATCCCAGAGTTCAAAGTCATCCTGAGGCAGATCATCGGTCCCGAAGCCAGCGATCTTTTCTGATTTGAGTGCCATCTTAAGATCTTCCCAGTTGATAACTCCAAGACGGGTTATACTGACAAAATATGCCGATTCTTTCATGGCTTCGAAAAATTTCATATCAAATAATCCAAGCGTAGCCGGCGTCGGCGGCACTGCGGCAAACACTATGTCTGCTTGCTTTGCTAGGTCAAACATCTCATCTGACAAGCCGACATAATCTACAAAATCTGGCCCAGAACGACTGGTATTTCGTGTTGCGATTACTCTCATGCCCAAAGCATGTGCGAGTCTTCCCACTTCTGTACCGAGACTCCCCAGTCCTACAACAAGCAAAGTCAGGTCCTGAAACTCCACA
Source organism: uncultured bacterium (assembly GCA_963934665.1). Taxonomy (GTDB): domain Bacteria; phylum Gemmatimonadota; class Gemmatimonadetes; order Longimicrobiales; family Gaopeijiaceae; genus UBA1142. The sequence goes on from CAWVZF010000130.1 coordinate 2,591, forward strand.
TCAAGATTCTTATCTCTTACCACATCTGTAGTGGTTCTTCCCCATATATGTTGCCGCTGTCTTTCCGCATGAATATCCATGCCTCCGATCAGAGAGAGCATTATGGTGAAGGAATGCTGTGCGATAGCATGCTTCGTCATGTCACGGATGGAGCTGACAAGAATATTTCTCTCTCGAAGAATATTCTGCATTCTTTCAGCTTCTTCGCCGATCGTATTGAAACAGCGATCTAGTCCTACACTGCCTGACTGGATCCACCTCACATCGGGACCGAGGGCATCCACAGTGCTAGGACCACAACCGAGACCTATGGTGGCTTGTGCATCAGCTAGCACGCCCCTTTCTATGGCATCTGAAAGATTCCTGACTGGAATGAACTCTACTTCTGGAACTCTCTCGCTAAGAAACTCCAATCGCTCAAAACGATTTTCCCAAGGTTCATTCCCGGGCATCTCTACCACGACCTTCTTAAGTGGCGCCCAGCCCGGAAGATCACGAACAGCTACATCAGATTCCCGCAGATTGAACTTTTGTACGAGGTCTTCTGGCGATAAATCGGCATAGTCTTCTAGACGATAGTTGTCCAAGCCAGGTGTTGTCTGCTCTTCATTTGAGCAGGCAGCCAAACATGTGACACCGGTAAGCGACAATACGCCTATCGCGGAACGAGTACCGATCATGAACATTTTTGCGGTTGCCATGTTTTCTCCAAGCTGGTCACGCACTAAGAGGTTACGTAATCGTGGGCCCATCTTGAATCTCATGTCAACACAGAGGCTGATATCCTAGTTCGTTCCAATTTCAAGGTCTCTAGTGGAGTGAAACTGTGTTGAGTGCTCTGGGCGTGATACCTTTCGCATCGATTTCTGGAACAGCTCGCTAGCGCGGGCTCACTTTGTTTTCTCCTGCATGGAGAAGCGCCAGTATGAGGGCCTACTCCTATCTAGCAGAAGTACTCGCTGACAAGTACGACGTCGATGAGGATAAAATTCGGCCTGAGGCGACCCTAGCTGACCTCGGCCTTGATTCTCTTATGGTGGTAGAATTCCTCTTTGACGTCGAAGACGAGTTCAACATTGAAGTTCCAGACGACCGAGCTGAATTCGAAACGCTTGACGAGGCTGCAACGCTGATCGACGAGCTTATCGAGGCTAAGGGCGACTGACACGGCCCGTGGGGCGGCGCGTTTTTATCACGGGGCTTGGCTTGATTGCTCCCCACGGAGAAGATCCTGCATCGATATTCGATCGGATCTACCGAGGAGATTCGGCAGTACAGCTGGTCAGGTCTGGCACGGCAGACTTCGGTTCGGACCTCCCACTTGCGACTGTGGACTTCACAGCAAAAGATCGAATCCCCAAGACCCAGCAACTCTTCATGGCGCGTGCTTCACAGATGGCAGTTGTAGCAGCAGAAGGGGCCTTACGGTCGTCTGGGTTGTTTGGGGTGGGGCAGGAGGGTGCAAAGGATGGGGAGATTGGGGTCTACATGGGGTGTGGACTTGGTGGTGCGGAGATTCTACAGGAGGGCTA
>CAWVZF010000131.1:0-4095 GCA_963934665.1 uncultured bacterium
GTCGTAAACCACTCAGGCACCTGGGCGTAGGGTACTTCCGAAACGCTGTTGATGAGGTTCGTACGAGCGAACACGGCTACCGCTGGAGCAGTCGTGTACAAGAGAGCGATGAATACGAGAGCCCATCCTACGGAGAGGCGGGCATCACGTACGCGTGGAACCGTATAGAAGCGGATGATCACATGCGGCAGACCAGCGGTCCCGACCATGAGTGCTGCTGTTATAAAGAAGACGTCTAACCTGGACTTTGTTCCAGACGTGTACTCCGAAAATCCGAGCTCCTGATGTAGACCATTCAGTCGCTCTAGTAGTGATATACCCGAAGCCTGGTCAATATCGCCGAAACCCAACTGGGGCACAGGGTTTCCGGTGATCAGCAGAGATAGGAAGATGGCAGGAACCAGGTAGGCGAAGATCAGCACACAGTATTGGGCAACTTGTGTGTATGTGATGCCTTTCATTCCACCTAGGACAGCGTAGAAAAAAACAATCGCCATCCCGATGTAGACTCCAACGTTTACATCAACTTCTAGGAAGCGACTGAATACAACGCCCACACCCCGCATCTGCCCAGCCACGTATGTGAACGAGACGAAAATCGCACACACAACCGCCACAATTCTTGCGGTCTGAGAGTAGTAACGGTCACCGACAAAATCGGGCACCGTAAATGCTCCGAACTTCCGTAGGTAGGGAGCCAACAGCAGTGCAAGTAGCACATACCCACCCGTCCAACCCATAAGGTAGACCGCACCATCGTATCCCATGAAAGAGATGAGCCCAGCCATCGAAATGAATGATGCGGCACTCATCCAGTCGGCAGCGGTAGCCATCCCATTGGCCAAGGGAGAGACGCCGGTACCTGCGACGTAGAAGTCTTTTGTCGAAGTCGCGCGGGACCAAACTGCAATCCCTATGTAGAGCGTGAACGATGCAGCTACCAATAAGAAGGTCCAGGACTGGACGCTCATACGTCGTCCTCTTCTCGTAGGTCGAACTCACGATCCAGCTGGTTCATCAGGAAGACGTAGACGAAAATCAATGCTACAAAAACGTAGATTGCACCCTGCTGTGCGAACCAAAAGCCTAGGGGAAAGCCCGTACCCGGCACGGTCACCGTATCAAGGGGTTCTACCGCGATAATCCCAAAGCCGTATGAGACGACGAACCAAACTACCAAAAGCATTCCCACGTATCGGATATTCCTTCTCCAGTACTCGGTAGCCCGTGCTCTAGTTGATGAATCAGGCCCGTAGCCCGCAGAACCTTGAGAGGGCTGTTCGCTCATAAAACACTCCGGCAAAGGATTGAAAACCCGCGAACACTAGTAGGACAGAAGTCCATGCGGCAAATGAGTCTTGGGGTATTCGCGATAAAGGACGGCAAGCAACACCAGCACAAACTCACTGAACCTAAATTCGTCAACTTCCTCCCCAGGGCTTCTTCTGGACGTTGTCCACTGGACTCATTGTACGCCCAGGCCTAGTCGCTTCTCGGGTAGCAAGATTGTACTGATCACCAGGCGCTAGGAAGTAGAATTTCCCATTCTCACCAGTAGTAGATTGGTTGTCATAAATCAGTACATATGATGCTCCAATCACCTCAAACTGATCTCTCTGGACTACGATGGCGGTATCCTCGTCTATGGCAATCCCGAGCAGCTCTGGGTGTGCCTCGATCACTTCGACCAAGTCGAATTGCCGATTCCGGCGAAGTACGTGTTGATCAATCCCCACGTTACGCAGGTATCCGAAACCAACCTGATGGTCACCCATCATGACAAGGTTCGTTCGCGTATCACCCCGCACCAAGAATGAACCCTGGATTGAAGCTCCAGCTGACGAACCACCAATGACACCACCCCGGTCGAGAACCTTCCGAATTTCCTCTTCGGTTCGAGTGCCCCCGTAGGCGTCAACCAATCTCCACTGGCGACCTCCGAAGAAGTAGACGGCATCAGCCGTCAGAAGTGGCTCTACAAATTCCTCAGTATCCGCTACAGCAGGATCGGTCGTGTGCAGCAGTGTCATGTTCGTGGCACCATTACGCCGCCAGGAATTCAGGCCTTGGTAATACTCATCATACTCCTCGGCACCCCCAGCCGTGGGAATCATCACGATGTGTGCATCTGGGCCACCGGCCAGTTCGAGAAAGCGCTCGTAGATCTCAGGAGAGCGCATCGCTCCTCCCACAATAACCAGCGACCCGTTCTCAGGACCTACAAGCGTCGGCCCAGCCGGTTGTTGTGCTGTCGCACTGAGCGAGGAGGCTAGCCCACAAACAATCACCAGAACTATGCAGCGGGTGATCCAATTGATCCGTAACATATTTACTCCTCCGTTCCGTAAACGAAGCGCTCCAGTTCACCATGGACGCGTTCGATTGTTTCCTTCGAGGGCGATGGGGTAACAGCCGACACACTAATCGCCACCGCAGTATTGATGAGAAGAGACCAGACCGCACCATGCAACCCGAGGGGGTGCGGTAAGACGACCAGCGTGATGTATAACGCAGCGAGCCCTGTAGAGATTCCAGCAACCACACCTGCCCTCGTGAGTGTACGACCTCCGGGGAAGCACACACCCAAAATCGCCGGCATAAGCTGCAACGCTCCGGCTCCTGAAAGTGTGACTAGTACCACCAAGAAGTCGAGCGTCATCACCGAGAGGTAATACCCCACGACAAGAAGTCCGAGAACAATTCCTCGGCCGACCCACACGTAATGTGCTTGGCTCTCATCGGGGTTGATATACCGCTGGTATACGTCTCGAGTCAGTACGGTCATGTTCGCATGCAGAATCGAATCCAGGGTGGACATCGCAGCCGCAGTCGCGCCCGCTAAGATGATACCCGTCAGCCATGGCGAAGCGTACACGAAGAGTAGCTCAGGAAAAATGCGGTCGGCAGCTGGACCCTCGAGCCCAGGCATGACGATTGCCCCACCCATCCCGATCAAAGCCGCGGGAATGAACAAGGTCATCAGGTAGATCGGCGTCGTCGCCCCAAGAAGTTTGAGTGTTTTCCCGTCGATCGCTGTGTAGTAACGGATCATCATGTGTGGCTGGAAGATGACCCCAAATGAGAGCGTGAGGGTCATACCAATCCACATACCCGGCGTGAAGAAACCCTTCGGACCCGGTAGGGAGAGCAAATCTGGTCGCTGTTCTGAAACTGCACGCCACAGTTCCAGCGGTCCCCCAAAAAGCTCGTAGGATAGAACGAGTGCCCCCACCCATATTGCCAAATACATCCAGATCCCCTGGAGTACGTCAGTCCAATAGACCGCCCGGAGTCCACCAGCCATCAGATAAAATGCTGCCACGACCAGGAGAATTAGCGTGCCAAGTTCAAGGCCAATACGGCCGTCCGAGGCAACGTTAATGATGTAGCCTAGACCTTGAGCCTGCGCCTGGATGTAGAGAATCGTGAAGACAACCGAGACAACTGCCACAGCGATACGTACGGCTTCTGACTCGTAGAAGTCAGCCAGCATGTCTGCAGGGGTGATATAGCCGAAAGCCTTTCCCAGCGCCCAGATCCGAGTACCAATCACGTAGGTGATCGCACCGACCAAGAGCGTCCATGTTCCGGCAGCCCAGAAGCCGACACCATGCGTATAGAAGAATCCGCCTGAGCCCAGAAATGCGAACACAGAGTGAAAGCTTGCTACAACCGTCAGATAAAGGACAATGAAGCCAGCACGACGACCGCAGAGGAGGAAATCCTCCATATCGACTGTCATCATGCGATTGGCGACAACGCCCAGGACGAGCGTGAAGACCAAATAAAGAAAGATCAGGCTGGTCGCGATGACCCAGGTTTCCATCAAACTGTCCCCATCAACCTATAGACCCCGCCTCAGGGCCCAGATCAGAACACCGATCAGGACAGTGTAGACTACGAACAGAGTGATGTAGATAAACGGAAGCCCAAAGATCCAGGGCTCAGTGCGATTCAGGAGGGTGTGTGTGACCGGCGGCATAGCGAGCATGAAGATCACTAGAAACGATATGGTCGCGATCCACCCATCACGGGTACGAGGGATAAAGTGAGATCGCCGCGTCGGCTGAGATTCCATGGCCCGCGAAGATGGAT
>CAWVZF010000132.1:0-3994 GCA_963934665.1 uncultured bacterium
GTGGAATGAGGTCATGGGTCTTCTTGCCACCCATAATCCCAGCAAGTTCAGCAACTTGCACGACACTACCTTTTTCTAAGTTACCGGTCACAATGCGCTTAAGTGTCTCCGGAGAAGTGATAATTCTCCCGGTCGCAACCGCGTGTCTTGCAGTTTGTTCTTTCTCTGAGACATCAACCATTCGAGGTCGGCCCTCGTTGTCGATGTGCGTTAGTCCTTCTGAATCCTTCATAACACTCCGAGCCTATGCTAAGTAGCAATAAGCCGACGTCTGAGATTTCTGACGAGGCCGTTGACGATGAGTTGGGGATTGACGTTGCCCCGCGCAAGCTCTCGCGCTTGTTCGACTTCGGTCAAGGCCAGAACAATCTCAGGTCCATGAATCGATGTTCTAGCTACTAGCTCTTGTAGGTGCGAACGCTTATCAAAGTTGAACACCTGATCTCCAGCACCAGAGACGATCGCGCCCAGGTCTCGAAGCCATTCTTCGACAAATGTGCATAGCGGGATCAACGCTCGAGCTCCAGCTGGTGGATAACTCAGGGATAGCTCATAGCCTTGTCCTGGATCTTGAACTACGGCTACTTCGATCAACGTGAGTGCTTGGCGCCTCAAGGATTCTAAGGGCCCCTCTTCCTCGCCATCAGGCAGAAATCCGAGTGCGCGACCAATTGATCCCCGCGAAAGTTTGCATGCCCATTTGGTTGTTTCCGGGTCGGCGTCTGTGTGCTCGCCGAGGAATATATCGATCGAGTCTGTACTTAGAGGAGCAACATGCAGTGCGACGGTGCGTGAAAGAATCGTAGGTAGGAGTCTTCCAGGTTCACTAGAGGTAAGGATGAAACGCGATCTTCCCGGCGGTTCTTCTAATAGCTTGAGCAGAGCGTTGGCAGCCTCAGGACTTGCTTCTTGAGGAACGAGTAGCTCTGCGTTCCCGATAATAAAGACCTGGCCTGCTGCCATATTCGGACGAAGATGCGCTTGTCGTCGAATGGTCGGGGTAATACCGAAGTACAGGCCCCTGACATCAGCGGTGTGACTCGCATAAAGCGGCTCAGCTCGAAGATCCTCAAGTGCCTGCATGCGAGCATCCTCGAGGGCAGTGACCAAACGATCGCCAGCTACCTTTTTCGGACGCACAAGTGGAAAGTACCAGTGAACATCAGGATGTTCGAGTTTCACAGCCATCCGGCAAGGTCCACATTTTTCGCAAGGACCGTCGGCTGAGGGCCTCTCACAGATCGTGAGTTGAGCTATCCATAAAGCAACTCTTTGCTTTCCTACACCGCGCGGTCCATGGAGCAGAAGTGAAGAAGGAAGGGATGTTCGCTCATGAGCGCGAGCCATTGAAGAAAGAAGATCTTTGTGTCCTACGACGGGGTGTAGGCTCATCCAGTGGCTCGGGGCTTGAGCCACTCTAGTGGGTCTTGTGCTTCTGGCACCCCTCCATCGATGGGAGCACGAACTTGGAATTCAATGTGTGGTCCTTGTGCAGTATCGGTACCCCCAACTGTCCCAATCACATGACCCACATCGATACTGCGGCCTTCAGCGACTCTGATTTCTTCGAGATATAGGTAAAGGGAGTAGAATCCGTTTCCATGACTCAGCACGACGCTTGGCCCGTATCCCTCAAACGGCCCCGCTAGAACGATGAGCCCCTTCCTGGCAGCGTGTACTGGGCTTCCAGGTAACCCGGCGATCCCTACACCATTCCAGTTGAGCACTAGTCCATTAGGACGTTGTTCTCGCCCAAACCGATAAATAAGATCGCCATCTAGCGGCCACTCAAGACTTCCCGCATCTCCAACTGACATTGAGAGTTCTGAACTTGTAGGCACTTCCAGTTCTCGGCGTCGGTCTTCTAAACTTGTGACTGCGTCACCAGCGTTGACTTCTCCTGACTCCGGACGATTATCTGTAATCTCAGGTGAAGGAGTTTCGAACTCTGAGGTGCCAATCATCGTGCAGGAAGCATTCGCAAGTACAATTGCGGTGGCTAGGAAGCCCATTCTGCGATTCAGCGACACAATATGACTCCCAATCTGGCTGAATTGCCCAAGTTCGGATCCTTTTTATGAATCCTTGTAAGCTTGATCAAAACCTGATTTGGAGAAAATGCATTCGAACTAGAAGAATCTCACGAGAAAATTCAGTCATGTAAAAAACTTTTGCTAAAACGATTCTGTGTAAGGTAGATGGCCAGTCTCACAGCCTCCACCATCGAGGTCGCATCGGCCGAGCTAGTTCCTGCGATATCAAAAGCAGTCCCGTGATCAGGTGATGTTCTCACAAAGGGAAGACCGAGCGTTACGTTTACACCTCTCCCGAAAGCAGCAGTTTTAAACGCTGCCATACCGACATCGTGATATGGTGCAATAATGGCATCAAAGTTCCCGGTGAGCGCGCGGTAGAATACGGTGTCCGCTGGGAAAGGCCCGGTAACATTGGTGCCCATCTCTCGCCCCCGCTTGATCGCGGGACTCAGGATCATGGCTTCCTCATCTCCGAACAGGCCATCATCTGACGCGTGAGGATTAAGCCCACATATCGCGATTTGTGGAGTAACGAGGCCCCAATCACTCTGCAATGCTTCGGAAAGGAGCACGATCTGTTCAAGAAGTAACTCTTCACTAAGGAGGCTTATGGCTTCCCGAAGAGGGTGATGTGTCGTCGCTAGCAATACTCTGAGGGGGTTACCCCGATCGGTCATTTCTGCTGCCATCAGCATTCCTACTGGGTTAGAACCAGTGAGCTTTTGGAGCATCTCCGTTTGTCCCGGTACATCCCATCCCGCAGACCTTAGAGAAGGCTTGTGCACAGGGGCGGTGACTATTGTGTGAAACAGTCCTTGTCGTACTCCTGCGACTGCCTGCTCAATTGCCAGTGCTGCAACTTGTCCAGCACCCTTCGGGGTTCCATCCCATGTACCAACTGCGATGAATTCATGCTGCGAGGGTACCTGCTCACGCACCTCTTCTGAACCTAAGAATGTTATTGAGAGGTGCTCGAGTTCAGTTTTGAGATCATGAACCGATTGAAAGGCGACTTCAGCACCAATGCCTCGTGGATCGCCGAGCGTTATAGCGATATGAGGATACACGTGTCCCGAAGCTTAATGCCGGATCTCAATGTGGGTTTTAGCCCGTAGTTCTTCCAGGATTCTAGCATACTGCCTCTGTTCCTGAAGTTGTGCGGCTACTTGCCCACGCAGATCCTCAAATGTGTACGCTCCTGCTTCGCGAACCTCTTCCACTTTTACGACTGCAAGCCTGACATCCCCTCTCGGAGTTTGATACTCGATTGGCCCGATCACCTCATTAGCTACCGCGGTACCGATTACTCCGTACCCAGGTGGCAGCTCATTTATTTGGTCGAATGGCACGGGGACCGTATCAGGAGCCTCTTCATCGGAGTATTGCTCAAATAATATCTCCATAGGCTCTCCGTTTTTCACTTGTTCTAGTACCACAGATGCCGTATCCCGGGTTGTCTGGATATCTGCCTCAGTCATTTCCGGCATGATTAGGATATGTCGGCCTCTTTTTTCCCCTCCCCGAGAGCGTTCGATCTTAATGATGTGGTACCCGAATTCTGTCTGGACGATGTCACTTACCTCTCCGTCCATCATCGAAAAAGCAGCATCGTCGAATTCTGCGACCATTGCACCACGCCTGAACCAGCCGAGATCTCCTCCAAGCTCAGCGCTGCCGATATCGTCTGAGTGAAGCTGAGCGAGTTCATCGAAATCTCCACCACTCCGGATCTCTCCAAGTACCGAGTCTGCTTCCGCGCGAGCAGCTTCTTCTGCCATCTCTGAGGGGTTTGGTTTGAGTACAACTTGAGTAAACGTGATAATCTTAGGGCGTTGCTGAAGTTGCCCCCGAGCCGCTTGGAACGACTCAAGTAAGTCATCCTCAGACAGCTCAATTGTTGGGGCGTTCTGAAGGCTCCGTTGGAGAAAGAGTTGCTGGGTTTGCTCTTGCCGGATTTG
>CAWVZF010000133.1:0-3937 GCA_963934665.1 uncultured bacterium
CCGTAATGTTCGAGCATAAAAAGACGGATCGCTGAAGCTAGTTGCACTGCATACACCTGGCGGTTCGCATCAGTATCTCGCAGGCCAGGGTATTGATGCTCAAGCTGGATTCCGCTGATGACTTCTGACATGCCTCTCGAACCATGTTCCCTAGTATTGTAACCACCAGTCCAGTAGGGATCGGAGCCGGGAGATGGGTCACCAGGGCTCGGGATCGAGCGCACGCCTTCATCCCCCAGGAAGCCTCCAAACGACTTTGGTCCCCGTAGAAGTTCGGAAAATGTTTCTGGAGCGTGGCGACCCAGATCACGAATGCTTGTTTTCTCAACCATCGTCATGTTGTTGAGTGCATCATCATTTTGGTTGAGATCTGACCCGCTCAGGAGATATCCGAGCTCAACTCTAGGGATTGAATGCCCGTGTCCGTGCATGTCGAAGTACAGTCCCCTGTCGTAGTCGTCGGCGACGAACACCCGTGCTTCCTTGATCCAGTCCTGAAATTCGTGCCATGCGTTTTCAGCGAATGGATCACCCTGAGCAGCTTCCACAATCTCACGGTTCGGGTCGAGCTTACTGCGGTGCAAATGAGAGAGGATTACGTGTGGTGCGTAACCGGTCGCATCGATGAGCGCATCTCTCACAGCGAGACTGAGTTCTACGGTGTTGCGATCTGAGCCTGTGGTGCCGTACGTGCGATCCGCTGTCTCTGCGGGCTTCAATGCTCCGCCGTGTGGCGCTGAAATAACAACGGGCAGTTCACCTCGGATGAACTCAACATAATTGTTCCGCCCAAAGTAGCTTTTGCCGACTTCATAATTTGAGATGACCTCCCGTACATACACCTCCAGACGCACGCTGCGACTTACGTCCCCCACTGAAGCCACCACTGTCGTTGTACCAGTAGCGACACCCGTGGCAAGGCCATTCTGGTCGATCGTAGCGATTGCGGTGTTCTCAACAGACCAAATGACATTTTGGCCGGAGACCAATTGGCCAGACTCATCAGTTACGGCTGCGAGAAAATCTACGGTGCCACCCACTCCGACGATCAATCCACCTTGGGGTTCGATCGTAATGGAAAGCTTGATGACATCTGTACTCGACTCTCCGCACGCTAGCGCCGATAGCAATAGCAGAGTCGTTCTGACCCTACTGAAAAGAATCGGATAACCACCTGTATATTTTCGCATATTCACAGTCAGGAATCTCACTACCAGCCTACTAAAAGCTCAAGGGTGAACTACACTGGCCTGAAGTTGCTCTTGTCGCATAAATCAGGCGAGCCTACCCTGCGAGCCCGGCCATGACGCCGGATCAGCTCCCAAGAGGCAAGATCACATGAAGAGAGTTCGAGCGGGTCTCATTATCCTCCTTCTTACAACATTCTCGTTTCCAGTATGCTCGCAAGCATTCGCTGCGATCACCCCCGGCCTGACATCTGCTCTCCAGCAGCAAGAGCGTCCTGGTGGTCGAGGTGGTGGGCCTAGAGATAATGAGTCAGATGGAGACGGACCTCGCGAATATTCCGAAGTCATCACCGAGGACGCGATTACTAGCACCGGCATGTTCGATGTCCATGAAGTAGGTGATGACCTTTTCTTCGAGATCCCGCCATCCGAGCTGGAAAATGAAATGCTCCTCATCCAGCGCACGATGGAATCCACACTCCAGGATCCCGGCTCTTTCTTCACAGGCGGCCCGCGCCTGATCGTACAATGGGAGCGCCAAGGCGATCGAGTGATCTTGCGTGGTAAGGATTACGACATGATTGCTGACTCAACAGCCGCAATTTGGAGCGTCGTCTCAGGATTCCGCAGAGGCCCCGTGCTCGCAACATTCGACGTTGAAGCATACGGTGCTGATAGCTCAGCCGTCATCGATGTCTCAGACGTGTTCCTTACAAATATTCCCGAACTCAACCCAATAGACGGCCTAAACCGTGGGCGAAGCTGGGTAGAAGATAGTTGGTCTTTCGAGGACGCGATAAACGTCCAGGTTACTCAAAGCGGCTCAGGGCGAGGCGCCGCTCCCGGTGGACGCGGAGGTGGGCCGGGTGGTGGACGTGGCGGCGGACAAGGCCAAACTCGTTCACAGACAGCCAGGGTCTTCTTCAGTATGGCCCGGCTTCCTGAGGAACCAATGATGCCACGCTGGCATGATGAGCGTGTAGGCTTCAATTCAAGCAGGTCTTATGACTTTACCAGACCGGATAACCGACTGGAGCAAATTCGATTCATTCACCGCTTCAAGTTGGTTAAGGAAAACCCCAATGCGGAAATCTCTGATCCTATAGATCCAATCGTTTATTGGATCGATCCAGCAACACCTGACTGGCTCAAGCCCTGGATCGTTAAGGGTGTGAATGAATGGCAGCCAGCATTTGAGGATGCGGGGTTCAGTAACGCAATCGTTGGTCGTGTAGCACCAACCCCGGAAGAGGACCCAAGCTTTTCAATGTACGATGCACGCCACTCAGCGATTTATTGGCGGCCTTCGACCGTAGCCAATGCAACTGGCGGACAAATCGTTGACCCCCGTTCGGGACAAATCCTAAAAGGGGAAGTCAACATGTATCACAACATCATGGAGTTACAAAAGAACTGGTACTTCATCCAAGTAGGACCTCTTGATGAACGTGCCCAATCTTTGCCAATGCCCGACTCTCTTATGGGACGCTTGGTCGAATACGTAGTCACCCATGAGATCGGTCACTCGATTGGGTTTCCACACAACATGAAGGCGTCCGCCATGTATCCGGCAGACTCAGTACGAAGTGCCTCATTCCTGGAAAGAATGGGTGGAAGTCATACCGCAACTCTCATGGACTATTCGAGATTCAACTACGTGGCCCAGCCCGAGGATAATATCCCATTGGAATACCTAATCCCCCAGGTTGGCCCTTATGACCACTTCGGAGTGCGTTGGGGATACTCACCGATTCCGGAAGCTGACACACCCGACGAGGAACTAGAGACCCTCAATGAATGGGCACGGGAACAAGACCGTTACCCATGGTTGAGGTTCACGACTGCTGATGCTGCAGGATCTGACCCGGAAGCGCTCACTGAGGCGGTTGGTGATGCTGACGCTGTTAAGTCGACCACATATGGAATGAGAAACCTTGAGCGTGTGATGAGCATGATGCTCGACGTAACAGAAAAGCCCGGAGAAAGCTACGAGGAGCTCGAGAATCTCTATGGTCAAGCAGTGGGCCAGTGGGGACGCTACATGGGCCATGTTACGGCGATTGTCGGAGGCGCCCAAACTCAGGAGAAGTATGGCACAGGCCCAAGATTTGAGCCTGTCGAAAAGGCACGCCAGAGGGAAGCCGTACAGTATCTGGCAGAAGCTGCTTTCCATGTACCCGAGATGTTCCTGAACTCAGATATTTTACGCAGAATTGAACCTGAGGGAGTCGTTGAACGATTCCGTACACAGCAAAACCGTGTTCTTACCAGTCTTCTGAGCCAGGCCAGGCTTGAAAGGCTTATTGAGTTCGAAGCACTCGAAACAAGAACCGGTAATGCTTATACCCTCGCAGACCTAATGAGCGATCTGAGAGCAGGAATCTGGAATGAACTCCAAGATCAAACTGTCCAGGTCAACACATACCGTCGCAACGTACAACGTGCCTTCCTGGAGGTAGTCGACGACCGCCTGCACCCAGATGAAGAGGACCTTAATAGCAACTTCAACCCGGCAGCAGCACCATGGACGTCAGATATTCGTGCGGTGTTGCGCGCAGAACTCGAAGACATCGATCTACTTGTGGAACAGGCACTCTCGCGTACGAGTCAAGACATGACCCGCACACACCTCAGAGATGTTCGTTCAGAAATCCAGAGGATCTTAGGAGGGAACGGGAACTAGGCTAACACATGAAGGCTGCCCTGTTCGCAACCTGTCTTGGTGATCAGTTCTACGCGGACGCGTGCGC
>CAWVZF010000134.1:0-3935 GCA_963934665.1 uncultured bacterium
TATTTATCCCCGATGGGAGATGCTGACCTCCTGCCGGTCCCGATGATGAATATCCTGAACGGCGGGGCACATGCACCCAATAATGTCGATATTCAAGAATTCATGGTTATGCCGGTTGGTGCTGACAGCTTCAGTGAAGGTTTGAGGATCGGCGTGGAGATTTTCCATCACCTCAAACTGGTCCTTAGCTCACAAGGGAAAAGCACTGCAGTGGGTGATGAGGGCGGATTTGCTCCTGATCTAAGCAGTAACGAAGCAGCAATCGAAACTGTGCTAGAGGCAATTGATAGAGCGGGGTATCAGGTTGGTGAGGACGTTGTGCTTACACTCGACGCTGCTGCCAGTGAATTCTTTGAAGATGGCCAGTATGTGTTTAGGTGGTCATCAGGCGAGTCTCGGGATACAGCTTCCATGGTAGATTTTTGGACGGAGTGGGTGGAGAACTATCCCATCAGCTCTCTTGAGGATCCTCTCGATGAAAATGACTGGGGCGGCTGGAAAGCATTAACTGAGGCTATTGGAGATCGAGTGCAGCTGGTTGGCGATGATCTATTTGTGACTAATGTGGATCGACTTCGGGAAGGGATCCGCTCAGACACTGCGAACGCTATCCTGATCAAGGTCAATCAAATTGGCACTCTCACGGAGACTTTCGAGACGATGCGAGTTGCTCGTGAGGGTGGTTATCAAAGTATTGTATCCCATCGCTCAGGTGAAACAGAAGATACTATGATTGCGGATCTTGCAGTAGCGATGGGTGCTGGTCAGATCAAAACGGGTAGTGCCAGTCGGACTGATCGAGTCGCCAAGTACAATCAACTCTTGAGGATTGAAGAGGAGCTAGGGGAGAAAGCTCGCTACCCTGGGGCTAGTGTATGGTCTTCGATCTCATCGCCTACTCAGACTGGAGCGTCCTGAATGAGTAGGCTGAAGAAGACCATCCTCCCGGTCATCCTTCTGTTTGCTGCGTATTATGCTGTTTTCAGTGGAGAATACTCTTGGTTTGCTCTCCGAGAAGTTCGTATGGAGTTGGAGCAAGTGGAGGAGGAACTTACAAGAAAGCGTCAGCAAATTGACTCACTTCTAGCACTGGCGGATTCTGTGGAGTCCGACCTTAGTATGCTTGAAAGGATCGCTAGAGAACGTTTTGGCATGATCAGAGACGGTGAAACTCTATATCGGTTTGCAGAGCCGTCTAACTCAGTAAGGTCATCCGTGGATTCAGCAGGGTCGAAAAGGCGTTAGTCTGTTTGATGCCCTAGGGACGTGCATTATGGGTTGTCCGGTTGACACGCTCTCAACCCCGGATAAGCTTTTCCCCCGCCGCCGGAGTAGCTCAGTCGGTTAGAGCAGCGGAATCATAATCCGCGTGTCGGGGGTTCGAGTCCCTCCTCCGGCATCTAACAGTCATATCTTCTGATGAGATCGAGCGTGTCGAAACAGACATATAGAGCTCGAGCTAGGCTAGCAAACTAGTCTATAGGAATGTTTAGGATTCAGCGCTTTCGTACCGGGTGCACATATCTTTCAGGGGCACCGTTATTAGTCGCACATCGCGGCGGCGCAAAACTAGCGCCTGAGAATACTTTAGTAGCATTTCGGAGAGCGGTTGAGTGGTGGGGGGCAGACATGTTGGAAATGGATGTCCGCCTAACCCGGGATGGATGCGTAGTCGTGACACACGATGCGACAGTCGATAGGACGACAGACGGGATTGGCTCAGTAGCAGAACTGACTCTTGATGAGATCCGTGGATTGGATGCTGGATATCACTTCAAGGACCTAACAGGTGAGCATTCGTTTCGGGGGAAGGGCGTGACTGTGCCGACTTTTGAAGAGGTACTGATGGCTCTCCCGCACACACGCATGAATGTTGAGGCGAAGGAACCCCAAGTGGCGGGACCACTGGTTGAACTAATAGAGCATCATTCTGCCGAGCATCGTGTGCTTGTAGCCGCAACTTTCGAACGGTGCCGCAGGAAGATCAGGCACTATATAGGTCCCTGGGGTGCTAGCCG
Source organism: uncultured bacterium (assembly GCA_963934665.1). GTDB lineage: Bacteria > Gemmatimonadota > Gemmatimonadetes > Longimicrobiales > Gaopeijiaceae > UBA1142. The sequence goes on from CAWVZF010000134.1 coordinate 2,019, forward strand.
CCAACAAGTCTTTTGGTTTTGGTTAGGACATTTTCTCCCGTGGCGGAACTCATATAGGCTTCTCGCAGATGTGCTTCAGGTCCCTGAGATCTGGAAAGGTCTACGAGTTGTATCACCGCGGTTTATTCGGCAGGCACATGCCCAAAATATCCCAGTGCACGTTTGGACTGTGGATGAACCAAGTGACATGCGTCGTCTCATTAACTGGGGTGTTGATGCCATTCAAAGTGATCGTCCGGATCTGCTCGCGTCAGTATTGACTGAGATCAGATCTCGCCCCCCGGAATTGATGCGACAAGACGATTTGAAATGAGTGAAGATCCGGTCAGTCTTGTCAGACGTTTTCAGTCAAGTTTTGAGTCAGCTCGTAATAGTTTTCTCTCAGATGCTCCTATCGTCGTAGCAATCTCCGGAGGGCTAGACTCTGTTGCACTTCTTCACCTCTTTCGCTTTGCAATTCCTCAGTCCCATCAGCTTCATGCGGCACACTTTGACCATTATTCTCGAGATAACAGCGCAGCTGATGCCCAATGGGTATCAGGACTCTGTTGTGCCTGGGGCGTGCCACTCGAACTGGGGCGTGCTAAGGAAGCGCTGGTATCAGAAGAGTCAGCACGCAACGCACGTCATGTCTTTCTTGAGTCCGTCCGGACCGGTGTTGGGGGGGGAGTAGTTGTAATGGCGCACCATGCTGATGATCAGGCGGAGACTGTACTCTTTCGGATGGTTCGAGGTAGCGGGTTGAGAGGGCTTAGTGGCATGAGCGAATACCGAGATCCTGGAGTTTGGCGCCCGCTTCTACCCTTTTGGCGAGATGAAATCGCTCTGTATGCCCAGGAGGTTTGTCTAAATTGGCGAGAAGATCCCACAAACCAAGAACAGCGCTTTACACGTAACATTATACGCAACAATGTGTTACCAGAAATTGAATCAAGGGTTGCACCCGCTGCGAGGAGGTCTCTCGTTCGTTTGGCAGATCTCGCAAGAGAGGATGAGAAAGCCTGGATCATCCTACTCGATGAAGTGCTGGGGTCTCTTGAATTGGAGCAGGATGAGGAGGCCCTTTCACTTGATTTCCAAAGGGTCACTCAGCTCCATGGAGCAGTTCGCGGTCGAATCCTTCGCGAAGTCGCTAGGAAACTTGGGTACCAATTGGATGCTATTGGAACCAGGTTGGCTTCGGACTTTGTTGACTCAGCACAGAGTGGTCGGCAAATCGACTTAACCGGAGGTCTGCGGTTGAGGCGAGATTTGGACCGCTTGGTTCTTTCCGCTGCGGCAGTGAGCATCGTTGACAGACCTCTACAGATCTCAAACTCACAATCAGGTTCAGGTACAGCGCTCTTAGGTGGACGTGAACTGCTTGTTAAGTGGAGTCCCAAAAAAAGTCTCGATTTGATGTCTAAATGTCTGACTTTGGCTTCACCTCGTTTTCCCCTAACGATCCGTGCACGCCAACCCGGGGACCGGATTCGCTTGACCGTTGGCACCAGGAAACTGAAGAAACTCTTTCTCGAAGCTCGAATTCCCGAACCTGAGCGGTGCCAGGTTCCTCTATTAGTTGATGGGGTTGGTAGTGTGCTCTGGATTCCAGGTGTTGCTGAAGCAACGCATCACGGTAATACAGGCGAAGCGAAAAATGTTCTACACATAGGGATTTCGGATGCGTGTCCATGAGACGAGGCATGACATTGGAAAGAGTATATTTACGGCCGGGATCACCTGAGTGTTCTGGGCGTATTAAAGCGATTATTCGAGGACTTTCGCCCCTTTGGATAGGCCCTGATGCACCTAATGAGTCCGTTTTGGGGTATGGTCTAGGTCATCTTAAAGACTTTCGCCATTTACCATATATTGCGAGCCTATGATTAGTTTCCTCTGTAATTCAGTAAGGTTGGCCACGCGAGGTTAAAGCAG
>CAWVZF010000135.1:0-3899 GCA_963934665.1 uncultured bacterium
GAACTGACTCTCGCTTTCATAGCACCGATCATAGCGGCGCTGGGTGGCAGTTCTGGTACCCAATCACTTGCTGTGACTATCCGCCGTATCACGGTTCAGGGATCCGGGTCGGCCAGGGGGTTTGTCGCCAAGGAGATCTTGATAGGCCTAGTTAACGGAGCAGTTCTCGGGAGTGGAGTGGCTCTGCTTGCGTTCCTGATCGATGGGAACGTGATGCTTGGGGTGGTTGTTCTACTTGCGATGTGGGGGAATCAAATCGTTGCCGGTTTCGCAGGAGCGTTTATCCCCACTACGCTAGATCGTGCTGGAATCGATCCGTCTATCGCCTCTTCAGTGTTCGTGCATACACTTACCGATCTCTTAGGATTCTTTCTATTACTTTGGCTAGCCTCCCATCTTCTGCTGTAATTTTGCTTGGTCGGTCCAGACAGAGGGGACGGCGTGAAGCATCTGTTGCGGATGACCGCGAGTGTTTTAAATCTAAGCCTGGGCGATAGTAGTGGCTTTTTCATTTAAAGCTGGGTTCTGTTAGATCCAGATTGATGCCAAGAGGGGTATCCCCGAACTAATGAAGACGAGACGGATTCGGTGACCGGTCCCCTTGAATCTGCGCTTGCAGAGTTGCTTGAGCGCTTCCATGACGGACAACCTGTTGCTTTAGGGCGGGCGATTTCACTTGTAGAAAATGAACGTCCGGGTTTTCAGGACTTTCTTCACGAAGTATTGCGAGTCGGCCCCAGGGCAGCACGCATAGGCTTCACCGGACCGCCAGGCGCTGGAAAATCGAGCCTGCTCTCCATGGTGGCGACGAACTGTCGAACTCAAGACGAACAGCTTGGGGTCGTTGCTGTTGATCCGACTTCTCCGTATTCGGGCGGTGCGCTCCTTGGAGATCGAATCAGAATGAGTGACCTAGCGACTGATCCAGGGATCTTCATCCGATCTATGGCTACCAGAGGTTCACTTGGAGGTCTCGCCACGACGACAAAAGAGGTCTTAGATCTCATGGATGCGTTCGGTTTCGATCGAGTGTTAGTCGAGACCGTCGGAGTAGGCCAGACAGAGCTTGAGATCACTGCAGCTGCCGACACTGTGATCGTCGTGCTAGTGCCTGAATCCGGGGACGCCATTCAGGCGATGAAAGCCGGGCTCATGGAGATCGCTGATATTTTCGTCGTGAACAAGGCGGACCGCCCCGGTGCAGACCGGCTTGTTAAAGATCTTCGTCAGGGACTGCACTTGAGGGCGGCTACAGCGATTGAAAGTGCGCCCGCTCACCACGGTCTTGATCTAGCTCGGATCATGAGGAAGGAATCTTGTGAGGAGCCAAGAGGTCCAGGTTGGTCGCCGCCGGTACTCTCAACGGTAGCTCAAAGTGGAGAAGGTGTTGAAGATCTGATGGATACCATCAAGGCACATCGTTTCTGGCTTGAAGAGTCCGGTGAACTCGAAGAGCGGAGGCGAGGTCGCAGGAAAGTCCGCATCCAAGATGTTGTGGATCGTGAACTACGCCGAACGGCATGGCGTTCTGATACAGTGCTTGCTGAATTGGACCAAGGTTTGGAGCGAATTCAAAAGAGGAAAGACACCCCCTACTCGGTTGCTTGGGATATCCTGGACCGACTCTTACGTTGACCCTTCGTAAGTTCTGTAGGCATGTTTTCCTTAGTGCCTTACCCGCTGACGTACGGGATACTGGAGTTGACGAACAAGAGGTGAATCATGTCGACGATCGAGAAAGACGCTTCAGCTTCATCGGAACTCCTGGCTTTACTGAGAGAGCAGGAGGATGAGCTCTCTGAATTGAAAGAACGCCTTAGCCGTTGGGAGCAGAGCTGCGCTGACGCTCCAGAGCGAGAAATTCTTTTTTCAACGGTCTCCGGTCGTGAAATAAAGCCGCTATATACTTTGCTCGATCGAACTGCCTCTCAGTATCAGGATGCTCTCGGGCTCCCAGGGGAATACCCGTTCACGCGTGGGCCCTACAGCACGATGTACCGCACTCGCCTTTGGACCATGAGACAATTTGCTGGATTCGGGACGGCTGAGGAGACGAATGAGCGCTATAAGTACCTCTTGAGGCAAGGGCAGACCGGACTTTCTGTGGCCTTCGATTTCCCCACCCTTATGGGATTCGATTCTGATCACCCTCGCTCACTTGGAGAAGTTGGCGTGTGCGGAGTGGCGATCTCATCACTTCATGACATGGAGCGACTCTTCGATGGGATTCCTCTAGACGAAGTCTCAGTGTCGATGACGATCAATGGCCCTGCGATCATACTGTTCTGTTTCTATGTGGTGGCTGCCGAGAAGCAGGGGATTTCTCCAGGAGTACTTCGTGGTACGGTGCAGAACGACATTCTCAAAGAGTACCAAGCTCAGCATGCATGGATATTCCCACCGGAGCCAGCCTTACGGTGCATCGTAGACATGTTTGAGTGGTGTAGCGAAAACGCACCTAAGTACAACCCGATTTCGATTTCAGGCTATCACATCCGGGAGGCTGGAGCGACCGCAGCCCAGGAGTTGGCGTTCACGCTCAGGAACGGCTTTGAGTATGTCGAAAGAGCCATCGCCCGAGGGTTGGATGTGGATTCCTTCTCTCCACGTCTGTCTTTCTTTTTTGATGTGCATAATGATTTCTTTGAGGAGATTGCGAAGTTCCGAGCAGCGAGAAGGATCTGGTCTCGTGTGATGCGAGAGAAGTACCGGGCTAAGAATCCTGAGTCGTGGCGTCTCCGAACACACGCACAAACTGCTGGTGTTACGCTGACTGCCCAACAGCCAGAGAACAATATTGTCCGGGTTGCCTACCAGGCGATGGCTGCTGCGCTTGGTGGTACGCAATCCCTGCACACAAATTCTATGGACGAGACACTTGCCCTGCCTACAGAGAAGTCAGTCCGAACTGCACTCAGAACCCAACAAGTCCTGGCATTTGAATCGGGTGTGACCAACACGATCGACCCACTAGCAGGGTCGTACTTTCTAGAGGCGCTGACCGACGAGTTAGAACGAGATGCGCTGGCGATCTTCGACGAGATTGATTGTTTCGGTGGGGTGGTTCCAGCGATAGAAGAAGGCTGGTTCCAAAGGGAAATTGCGATGTCGGCTATGCTTCAGCAGCGAGAAGTCGAGGCGGGTGACCGAGTAGTAGTGGGCGTGAACCACTTCACCGAAGGTTCGGAGGAAGTTGAGATCGAGACCCTTCATATAGACTCAGGGATCGAAGAAAGTCAGGTGGCTCAAATGGTCGAACTTAGAGCACGCCGGGACCCCGAAGCCGTCGAACGCACGTTAAGGGAGCTGCGTGAATCAAGCCGAACTGGAGGGAACCTCGTCCCTCGAATTCTGGAATGTGCGAGGGCGTATTGCACTCTCTATGAGATCCGACGGGCTATGGAGGACGTATTTGATTCCTACAAGGAGCCCGTGTTCTTTTGATGCAAGGTATCGATCGAAAAATTAGAGTGCTCGTCGCCAAACCCGGGCTCGACGGACATGACCGGGGTGCCAAAGTGATCGCGAGTGCCCTTAGAGACGCTGGATTTGAGGTGATATACACAGGTCTCCATCAGACTCCTGAGATGATCGTGAATGCGGCTGTACAGGAAGATGTGCACATCGTTGCAATGTCAATTCTCTCCGGAGCCCATATGACGCTTTTTCCAAAGGTCAGGGAACTCCTGGACGGAGCCGGCGCAAACCATATTCTGCTTACCGGTGGTGGGATTATCCCGGTCGAAGACATAGAAGATCTTGAGAGTCGCGGTATCGGAAGGCTATTTGGCCCAGGAACCCCGACCACTGAAATCATCGATTACATTCAAGACTGGTTCGGGGGTCAGGAGACATCTTGAAACGAATCAACCCCTCCCGGTGACCTCAGAAGCACCCCG
>CAWVZF010000136.1:0-3888 GCA_963934665.1 uncultured bacterium
TTCAGGTGACCCCTGATGTCGTTTATGGGCACAAGGACGGGATGGCGCTCACGTTCGATGTATTTCGTCCGTCTAACGCGCACGGCGGAGCTGTCCTATATATGGTGAGTGGTGGCTGGGTGTCACGCTGGAGCCCTCCTGAATGGCTTATCGCTCGGAGCTTCGGAGGCCTGCTGGAGAAGGGACTTACGGTTATGGCCGTACGGCATGGAAGCGCACCTAGGTATAAGGTGCCGGAGGCCGAGGCTGACGTTAGACGCGCGCTTCGCTACATACGGTTGCACTCGGAAGAACTGGGCATTGATGAAGATCGCCTTGGCGTGTACGGTGGAAGTGCCGGCGGGCACCTCTCGCTTATGTTGGGCTTGGCGTCAGATGATGGAGTGATGGACTCGAGTGATGAAATTCTGCGCACACCTGCTCGCGTAGCTGCGGTTGTTGCCTACTACCCGCCTGTGGACCTTAGGACAATAGTGGGTCCAAGCGAACGCTTCCCGGCCCTCGATTTTTCCGAGGATCAAGCCGCTTCAATATCCCCCATCCTTTTCGCTTCTTCTGACGACCCTCCGACGCTTCTGATCCACGGTGACGCGGACATGCTCGTCAACGTGCAGAACAGTGAGGTAATGTTCGATGCACTGCAGGGAAAACGAGTGGAATCGGAGCTTATTATCATACCTGGTGGGGATCATGGATTCCGCCTGACGGCAGATAGGGAGCGGGCACAGCAAGCCATGGTCGAATGGTTTGACCAGCACCTGCGTAGATAGTGAGAGACCCTATCGCGACAACAGGTAGGTAGCTTTGAGCATTAGCCGCCGATCTCTGAACTCGAGCAGGCCAGTAGGGTCTGTCGGATCACGCCGGACCTCATCATACACGAGGTAGACGTCACTGCCGGGTCTGTATGTGTACCGAAGGCGAGCGCTTGATCCCCACTGCTCAGTTGAGGAATTGTACTGAGAGATCGCTCGGAGGGTGATTTTTGGTGACAGGGCGTAGTCTACGCGAAATGCCGCTAAGTGAACCTTGAATTCACCTACAGGAAGGTCAATGTCGTTTCTGGAGTAGGAAGCTTGAGTAGAAAATTGGCTTGTTATCCGCGCTCCTACAGTGCCATTCATGTCGAGACGAGTCCCGTTAAAGAAGGTCTGGGGAGCGAACATCAGATTGTAGTAGATTCGCCGTGCCTGAGTACTGTTGAATGAAAGGCGTAATGACCCATAGCGGTACGCACCTGGAGCGATGGTGACTCCCTTTCGCACTGTGAATGGTCTATCAAGCCGTTCGTAGTGTCGGTTGTACATGATGTTCAGGTATGCCCCATTGTCGAACTGAGTTCCGCTCATGAAATGGTGGCGCCGGGACACAAGCCGATTCTGTTGGTCCGTCGTATAGAGGATGTTGTACATCGGGGAAAGCACCCGAAGGCCCCATCTGTCGGGGCGGGGATTCCACTCGAAGTGGAGTTTGGTTGTGCGTATTCCTCTGCGTGGCAGAAAGCCCACTTCAGGATTGAAGTTGTCTTGAAAATCGGCGAACTCTCCGAAAATCTGCCAACTCTGGCTTACCCAGGTTGCGTTCAAGTACCTAGCCATGTCACCGGTACTGATGGAGGGGGTTTCCGTTTTGGCCAGAAAGCCAGTTACAGTGAAGCTCGCAAGCGGAGCAAGCGTCATGTCAACGGCATATGTACGGTTAAAATGAGCGCCCTCAGTTTCGGCCTTGTTGATGAATAAAGCGCCGACGTTGGACCGGGTTAGAATATTCCTGCTATAGCGAGCAACAAGAAAATTTTCGCCGGATTCCTGGAAGGCACCGCCGGTCTGGACATCCATGAGAGCAATATTATTTCGACCGACCTTACCAGTTAGCCTGGCCCCACCAATGATCGGCACCGTCTCTCCGGTATCCGAGAGACCGATACGTCGTGTGAAGAACAGATTGGCCAGACGATTAAAGGCATCTGTAGACCCAACGTCAAATTGACCGGCATTCTCAAGGAAAAAATCTCGTTTCTCTGGGTAGAATAGCGCAAAACGTGTGAGGTTTATCTGCTCGTCGTCGACTTCCGCTTGGGCAAAGTCGGTATTGATCGTGACATCGAGATTCAAGCTTGCACTGACACCGTACTTGAGGTCCATGCCGATGCCTCGTTGCACGGCATCATCGGTCACTCCTGCACTCTGGATCTGGCTGGCTCCGCCGGTCACAAACGGTGTAAACCTAAGATCTCGGCCTCGGTTCAGTGAACTGAGGTTGTCGAGAGCTCCAGCCAGGCTAACGCGTGTGATGCTGTAGGGTTTTGGAATCGGGGACCAGAACGCTTGCTCGTTCTTACGTCCGATATTCCGCATGAGGTTGATCCCCCAACTCTGTGGTTCTGATTCGGGGAAACGCAGAGTGATCATCGGGATCGCGATCTCGGCAACCCAGCCATTAGGAGTTTGCTTTGCCGCCACTTCCCAAACTCCGTCCCAGTCACGGTTGATATTAGATGATGTTCTACCAGAGCGGCTTCCTTCGCCCTCGTTGGCCACCTGTTGGTCAAGCATCGCTCCCAGGGGATTGGTCACGAACATGTATGCAGAGCGGGAATCTCTGAAGGTGTCCAGGATCACTTGAAAATTGTCCTCTGACAGAATCCGCTCCGAGTCGCGACGCATCTCAGTAGCCGTCAGTGCCTGTGGATCAGAATCAAACGCAAGCACTCCGAGGTACAGTGTCTGACCGTCGTGCAGGATGCGGACCTCGGTACGTTCAGTAGCCGGGGAGCCCTCGTCGGGTTCCTGCTGGATGAACATGTCAACCAGTGCTCCGAGCTGCCACACAGCGTCCTCAAGTGAGCCATCAAGAGTCGGTGCCTCATCCACAAGAACTGCACGGATCTTGTAGGCGTCGCTGTCTTCCTGAGCAGCAATTTGCGAACCCAAGATTGCAGTGAGAGTCGCGATCGTGCCGAGAAGGAAACAGGGCTGGAGAAGGCTGCACAGGAGGCCTGAGTTGCGCAAAGAGAAACCCTTCGAGAGAAAGATCATGGTGGCGATTATAGCGGAACTGTCACTAGAAGTGGATTCTCAGAATAGGCTTGATATGAGCATCTAGTTCGGCTGGTTCTCACTTTATGGGTATTCGAGATTCCAGCGTGCCATTTCTGTTGAGTCACCACTGGGGCTAGTGCGTGAAGAAGGCCGCTGCGGTTCCCTAAGAAGCGTCTAGGTTGCAGTGCATGAGATTCATCTGCGGTGGGGTTTCTCCCACCGCTTCAGAAGTGAGTACTAGGAGACCACCTGGGCCGATTGCTATTCCTTCACCCTGGGCCTCTAGAAGCGGTCGTAGGTCTATGTGGCCGTCCTTTATGGGAACGAGTGTGTCGGCTACGAACTCGAAGAACTGAAGCGACTCATATGTGCGTAGTGCCAAGATATCACCTTCTGGGGAGACACTTCCTCCTGTGACTTGGCGGGGGATCACTCGGGCTCCTGCTGAGAGTTCCTGAACGAGTTCAAGTGTGACTGTGTCAGGACGAAGAGGTGGTGGGTATCGATATATGGCTACTGGTCCGTTGCGGCCCTTAGTGCTGACGTAAATGTCTTCTCCAGGAAGGACAAGGAGGGCTTCAATATCACGCGGACCATCCGGTAATCTCACAGGGAAGACATCAGTATCGAGCTCTGGTATCTGTTGGTTGAGGGTCACCCTGAAATTGGGGGAATCGAGATCAGGCTCCTCGAGGCGCCGTATACTAATTTCGCCGGCGGATCGTCTCTCAAGGTTGTCTCCCGTGTCTGCGAGGTAGAGGCAAGATTTGCCTCCAGCACAGCTGGATGTCGCGATATCCTCCCAGTCTGTGAGCGATGGCCTTATACGAATACGGGAAATGATTTC
>CAWVZF010000137.1:0-3860 GCA_963934665.1 uncultured bacterium
CACCGGCCAGAGTTCTGGTGGCCTGGGTGAGATCGGTCGAGTTAACTCAGATGCAGTAATGTATGCTGAGTATATGGCGGCATACCGAAATCTCTATGACGAAGTTCAAGCCTCGCAAGAAGAGCCTATTTCTTCTCAGCAGAATACGGAAATAGAGGATGCCGCATTCGATGAGGTGGTCAACCAACTTCTAATCCGTCAGGAACTCCGACGCCGGGGCATTGGAGTAAGTGATCAAGAGATTAGCCAAGCAGCACAGCTGAGTCCCCCTGGTGAGCTGCGCCCACAGTTTACGGACGAGCAAGGACAGTTCGACTTCAACGGCTACCAAATATTCTTGGCCACCCTACCAGCTGAACAACTTCTCCTTCTGGAAGCGTACTATCGGGACGTGATCCCTCGGGGCAAGCTGCTCAGGCAGGTCTCCGCAGGGATTTACTTGAGTGACGCTGAACTTTGGCAACTCTGGAAAGATCAAAATGAACAGGTCGAAGTTCGCTATGTGGCCTTCGATCCTGCCAGCCGCTACGAAGATGGACAATTCTCAATTCCTGATTCTGACATCGAAGACTATTACCGCGACCAACAGGAGGAATTTGAGGTTCCGGCAAGAGCAGCTGTGAAGGTCATCGTCCTAGATAAGACTCCAACGACCGCTGACACAGTGGCATCCGGTGAGCGAGCCGCCGAAATTCGGCAAGAGCTATTGGACGGAGCAGACTTCGCAGAAACCGCTGAGCAGACCTCAGCAGATCAAGGAAGTGCCCAGTTAGGTGGAGAACTTGGAGTATTTCCGAAAGGCAGAATGACTGGGGCTTTTGATAGTACTGTCTTCTCAGCTCCAGTAGGGGAGCTGGCGGAGCCTGTACAGACCGCCTTCGGATTCCACGTCATCGAAATCCAGGAGCGGTGGGGCCAAGACAGTGCTCAAGCACGACACGTCTTGGTTCCAATAGAGCGCACTGACGAAAGTGAAATTGCCCTATTGACCCTAGCTGATTCGATCGAGGATCTAGGAGAGTCAATGGTGATGGAAGAAGTAGGTGCCACAGCGGGTGTTAATGTCCAAACCGTAGACATCTCTCAGAACTTTCCGTTCCTCGTAGGGGCCGGACAGATTTCGGAAGGAGCCGATTGGGTATTTGAGGAAGCTTCAGCCGGCGACGTCAGTCCTGTCTTCGAAACAACGCAGGCTTTCTACATGCTGGAATTGGTGAGCTCTGAACCCGAGGGAATCTTGCCTTTGGAACAAGCAAGGGCAGCGATCGAGTCTACCCTATTATTCGAGAGTAAGATGTCGCAGGCCAGTATTGACGGTCAGGCAGCCGTAGCACGAATCCGATCCGGGGAAACACTTGAAGACATCGCGGAAGATTTGGGACTAGAAATAAGTGATACCGGATTGTTCTCGCGCAGTAGCTTTGTTCCAGGACTAGGTAGGCAAAATACTGCTATTGGAGCAGCCTTTGGCCTCCGATCTGGAGAAGTCAGTGAAGTGGTCACGACACCGACGAACGCATTTATTCTAGACTTAGTCGGTTACGTCCCTGCTGACTCTGCGGCTTGGATCGGTCAGAGAGTCGAACAGCGGCAAACTCAAGTATTGATTCTGCAACAGCAACGCCTACAAGAATGGATCGATGCACTTCGAGCTGCAGCTCGAATAGTAGATCGTCGCGATGTAGTACTCGCACCGGCCGATGAAGATGTCGTTCAACTGCCTATGGTATTCTAGGAAGAGGATGCTCGGGTACCAATAGAAAAAATCAGTGCCTAGACATTAGAAGTGCATAATGTCCCAGCACTGATTTTCTTTCGGCTACAGGACCTCCGCTAAGTCAATCGTCGCTTAAGCTCCTCGGCCCGTCATCTGTCACAGATTCTTCTTCGTCAGCCTGATCTTCTTCGTCTTCGGCCTCTCCTGGTGGGTACGTCGCCTTATGTATTTGCCGATCGGGATGCTTGAGTTCTGTCTCTATCTCGCGAACAGAACTCTTGAACTCCCGTATCCCCTTTCCAAGTGACGATCCTATTTCTGGCAGTTTCTTTGCTCCAAAAAGCAGCAATACCACCGTGAAGATCAAAATCATTTCCCACATTCCAAATCCGCCAAAACCCATATCTCAGAACCTCCGTCGGAGCTTAGCCCCGCAAGTTTCTCTTAGCTCGCTCGTACTTTCTTAAGGCAAATAATCAGATCAATGATCGTGCTATCATCGCAACGATCGAGATGCCAACCAATGTTAACACATTCAGGGTAATCGAGATCGGACCCAGTGTGAATGCAATAGCTATTAAGTCAATCGACAAAGGACCGAGTGAAGCTTCCACTGACGTAGTCAGAAAATCCCGAGCTGCACTGTCAGGTAAGAACAGCTCTGACAGCTTTGTGAATAATCCACCGAGGAACAATCCCAGTACTAAAGTCCAAATGAGGCGAACGATACTCCGCCACCTAGTGTCAACAAGCATAACCAAGCTTCATCGTTGACGATCCACAACCCAGCTTACTGCATCACTTAAAGCCGTGAGGGCAGGGCCTTCGGAGAGTCCTAACAGCGAGGCCTGAGCCAGCTGTCCACAGCGATCTGCGTGCACTCGAGCATACTCCAGCCCCCCTCTCTCTTCGACAATCCCAATAATCCTTGAGATGTCCTCATCCGAGGGGTTAGTAGTATTGAAAAAAGACCTTATCTGACGATGCTCACTTTCCGTGGTATTCGCGAGTGCCCCAACCAAGGGGAGCGTGACCTTATGCTCACGTAGATCCTGACCACTTGGTTTACCTGTAATCGTCTCACAAGCCGTATAGTCAAGAAGGTCATCAGCGATTTGAAATGCCATCCCAAGGTGATTGCCATATTCAGCAAGCCGAGACTGATATCTCGGAATTCCTGCTAGAGCACCCATTGCACAGGCCGCTGATATAAGTGATGCCGTCTTAGATCCTATCAACCTATAGTAGTCGTCCTCTCCGAAGCTGAGTGCATCGTACGACGTAAGTTGACGCATTTCCCCCACAGCCATCTCGTTCGCAGCTTGAGCAAGTACTTCCAATGCCGGAAGATTACCGAGCCTTGCAAGCTCAGTGACTCCCCGCGAATACAGGTAGTCACCCATGATGATCGCCACTTGATGGGTCCAGGCAGCATTCACGGTAGGAAGTCCGCGTCGGAGAACTGAGTGGTCCACCGCATCGTCATGCACCAGTGTCGCTAGATGGACAAGTTCTACGACAGCCGCCAACGTCAACGCCTCATCCGAAGCCTCACCACCCACTCGACTCGACAACAGCACAAGAGTTGGGCGGAAGAGCTTCCCGCGTGTCAAGAAAAGGTGCTCATTCACCTGATCAATTAGTTCAAAGTCTGAGACCACAATCCGGCGTAACTCAGTTGCTACAAGATCCAGGTCCTCTTTAACCAAGTCCTGAATCGAGGAGAGCCCCTGAGGTCCCGACTTTATGAGTTGGCTCACACTTTCACCCACAATAATTGATATCCAAAACCATGTCGGACGAAGAGGTCGTTTAACTCCGATCCTTTCAGAGTATTATCGCAGTGTTTCAAAGTGTTCTTCCGCCCTTCCTTTTACTCATGGCAGCAAGGCTTTTGACTAAGTAATGGGGCATTCAAGACGGATCATGCGGAATTTCCTTCCGTCCCTCCCGGGTTTCCACATACTCGTTGACCCGAAAGGATAGGATCCGTTTAGGATCTAGGTTAAGGAGGTCTAATCTGCTCTCCGATCCTGGAAGCACAAGGGTGTCCGGGAGCATCCCAATCACTTCAACTTCAAGTACTTCGCCACCCATCTCAGATACTGCTTGAGCAATTTCTTCGTATACAGCCGCGGGCGCG
>CAWVZF010000138.1:0-3786 GCA_963934665.1 uncultured bacterium
GGCACGTACACCGTAACCCTTGAAGTGGGGGATGAAGCATTCACCCAAGAACTCAATATTCTGCAGGATCCGAGCTCCGATGGGACTATGGAAAGCATCCGTGCACAACTTTCTTTACATGAAGAGATCCGAAACGATTACGATGCTGCCGCAGATGCGATCAACCGGATTGAGTGGCTCCGGCGTCAGTTATATGACTTAGTGGATGTACTCCAGGACCAAGGAAGCGCAGCTGACCTCATAGGAAGTGCCGGTAATCTAGATGATGCACTCATCACGATCGAAGAAGACCTGATGCAGCTACGCACCACTGGCACAGGACAAGACGGGGTTCGTTATCCCGCCAAGGTATTAGGTAAGCTCCGCCATTTATCAAATAGCGTTAACTCAGCAGATTTCTCACCGACCGATCAGCATGGTGAAGTTCACCTGGTACTGCGTGAGATCCTCATGAATGCGAGAGCTCGACTCGACGATTTGGTTGAAGATGATTTAGCCAACTTCAACCGGATACTAGCAGAGCGTGGCCTGAACCCACTTATCAGTGAAGATTAGAGGTGGTAATGAAACAGAATATCACGACAGCTGAGAAAATAGATTTACTGCCTGCCAATGGAGTGGATTAAGAAGGCCGTGAATAAACTCTTTGACGGACCCGGAAAGATCGAGAGTAAGCAGAAGCTATCCGAACGCTCTCTGCTAATGATGGTTACAGTACTATGCGCAGTCCTGTCGAAACCGGCGACCGGGGTCGCTCAGGATGCCCCTCCGGCTGGCATCGCTGAGATTGAGTTAGAGCGCTCGAGGGTGTGCGTACCAGTGTTATCGCAACTGGACGCATTGAATCTTCAACTTCAGCCCCTAGGCATTCGTACTGAAAGATTGCGTCAGATCGCTGCTGCAATTGCAATCGAGGACCGCACTGTGATGGATTCCCTAAATGTCAACGATCCTACGGAATCCGCAGTGCGAGATTGGTTCCTATCAGATGGACGGCTAGCCCAAAGTTTCTTGGATACAAACCAGCAAACAATCCTACAGCAGAGAACCGTCGACCGGGAGCTAATCAAGGGTACCGTCCAGGCAACGCTAGAGGGCATTCAATCTGAAGCCCAAGGCATAATAGAGGAAGCTGGCGACTTTGGGGCTGAGGCCAGTTCCTGCGAAGGAGCAATCCTGATTCGAAGTGCTGTTATAGAAGCTTGTGGATCAGAACAAAATTTGATTTGTGATGCCGCAAAGCCCGCTAATTCTGACGGTGCGTATCGCTTTGTGGATTCTCCTGAAGATCTTTGGGATGTGCAAGAATTTCGCCCCTGGACTTCACCTGGGCCTCTGCAGTTGGCACCCGATGGACAACTAGACGGAGCAAGCACAGTTGCCTTTGCGAGACAGGGTAATGTCGCATTTTCAGTTGCGTTCCAGCCGGATATTCGTCCTCGGGCAGATATGGCTCCCGAGAACATCCAGACCTTCCAAACACTCTTGGATTCTATTGGATTTGAGTTCAATCACCCTGAACTCATTTATGCGCCCGCGCTCACAATTCGAGCAACTCTTCCAGAACCACTCGCCGGAGAGGACCGCTACGCCATCCACTTTGGAGCTATCGAGGGTGGAGATGTCATCTGGGAGGGGCCTTCCGGGACTGGAGACCCTATAGAAATCTCAATCCTCTTAACACCCATCCATATTGTGAAACTGACCCAGGGAGAATCGCTTGAATTGACTGCAATCCGCAGTCTGGATGACGGCAGTGATGAAGCCCTATTCGGCCTGGCACTGACCCCAGTTAACCAGGTTGCCGCAACCCAGTCACTCCTCGCCTATATGGCCACACAGATGCCTCAGGACCTTAATATCCTAGTACCACCAGGAGATTATTAGTCACTGAAGGGCAAGTTGGATCAATGGCGCTAGCGTACCTCAGCCCCTCCCCTCCGATCGTCAGCCACGAACCTATCACGACCTGGCATCTCTACAGCGGGGAGAGTCGTCGCATTCATCACGGCATCATCAGCCACTAGACCATTCATATTTAGGACATATGCGATGACCGCATAGGTCTGATCAGCAGTCAGGGTGCCCGGAGTCAACTGAGGCATCGCCTTCACGATGTAGTCGAATAAGGTTGTCGCGTAAGGCCAATACGCACCCACAACCCTCGCGCTTGGCCATTCTTCCCATGGCTCCGTCCCTACAAGGCGATCGAACGGGCCCTCAGTTCCTGTGGCTCCGTGGCAAGCAATACACTGAGTTTCATAAACGAGCTTGCCTTGTGCGACCGTTCCACTGCCGGAGGGGAGCCCCTCACCATCAGGTTTGACATCTATGTCCCATAGGGCAATGCGTTCATCGGTTGCCTCTCCCCCAAACCCAAATGTTCGAGGTGCTGAGGGGGGCAACCGGTCAGCCACTTCGGTCGGCAGCACATCACTAGTCGTGACAGGGAGATCAGCCTGATCACATCCAGAAAAAAGTAAGGAGACCACTAGTACACTGAGCTTTTTCATACCAGGTCTCCTAAACCGAAAGTCACGGCACCATCAGAAGCGACCTTCCATACCCGCTGGTGGTTGTGATGGTAAGACGTTCTCTCGCCACGTGCTTCCCAAAGCTGCTGAACGGTAGGTTGTACATATCCTGTCTCATCAACCGCACGACTAAGAATATGGGTTTCTCGACCATCCCAATCCCAGAGATGCCGGAAACGAACCGTTGACTTTGAGAGAATCGGCCCCTGAAGCTCCGCGGGTGTCCAACTACTACCACCATCCGTACTAACATCGACCCGGGTGATCTTACCACGACCGGACCAAGCAAGCCCCTTGATCTCCCACCAACCAGGATCCGGAAGCTGGTAAGGGAAAGCTGGGAACGTGATGATGGATTTGGCGTCCATAACGAAGCTGAACTGGCGAGCCCTACCACCTTTAAGTGGATCGGTATACTTGGAAGTTTCATCCCGAGTCATCGTAGGGCGATCAGTAATTTCAATGCGCCTCAGCCACTTGACCTGTGCATTGCCTTCCCAGCCCGGCAAAAGCAGCCTTAAGGGATAGCCCTGTTCCGGACGGATTGCCTCGCCATTCTGACCGTATGCCAGCATCGCATCATCCATGGCCTTTTCAAGTGGAACGCTTCTGGACATGACGGCTGCATCGCTGCCCTCAGCCAGTATCCAACTTGCTCCATTGCGGATACCCACTTCACGAAGAAGTGTCGAGAGTACTACACCGGTCCACTCACTAGTGCTCAGGAGACCGTCGAGCGACTGTGGAGTGACTTCCGTCGGCATCCGGTCTGGGTTGTAGGCACCCCCACCATTTCCAGAACACTCAACAAACCGAATGCGTGACGTCTGCGGATAACGCTTGAGATCAGCCATACTAAACACCATCGGGCGCTCTACCATACCATGAACTAGTAGTTCGTGCTCCTCCTGGATAATGTTTGGGATCCCCGCATGATGTCGTTCAAAGTGCAGGTCAGCAGGTGTAATGACTCCGTAGAGATCCTGCAGCGGAGTCCTTGAAGAACTCGATAAATTCGGAGACCGCACCAACCGGCGAGGCTGTTCCGCTGGAGCCCTCTGACCAAGTTCTGACGTCAACCTGCCCGGAACCTTCGTAGGGTCCTGTGCCGGGGTTGGCACCTCTTGAGCAACGATCTTTACAGCGTCAGCCTGGGTTTTGATCAAGCCGGCAGCAATCACTCCAGACGCCGTAGTAATCCAAGCGCGACGAGAGAGGGGGGGGCTAGACTTCTTGGCCATCGGTTCTCCTG
>CAWVZF010000139.1:0-3710 GCA_963934665.1 uncultured bacterium
GGGAATCATAACTTCAAACGTTGTATCCTCATCAAACACGATCTGCTTTATATAGTCAAACGTTTCAGCATCGTAGACGTCAATCGTATTACCTGCGTTATAAATGAAAAGGTGCTCCCCATCAGCGCTCACCCCCAAAGTCATGCGGGGTCGACCTGCGAAGGGCACTCTTTTGGATACTCGCTGATTGACCAGATCAAACTCCCAAAATTCGTATTCTGCAATATTGCCTTGTTCGAGTAGTCCATAGGCTTTCTTGCCATCCGGAGCGAGTGTGAAATTCCTAACTGGCCTAGCTTCTCCAAGTGTGAAGAATTCCACTTTTTTCTCTGAAAGCCGAACTTTGGCAATACCCATCAACCGCCGGTTCTGAACTGGATCTGTCATCCTAAAGAGGCTGGTGGCCACACCCTCTTCATCATAAGGCTGAGGGGCTGTTCCGAACCTGCTGCGTCCAACCCCAGATTCAATCGGAGTGGATATCTGCCATCGGTCAACTTCCTCGTAGCTGCTTCCATCAAGTGCGATAATATCTTCAGCGAACATGTAGAGTATTTCGCCATCGGGCGAGTACTGAAAGCGGATGGATTCGCGCTCTTGATCATCGGGCCATGGAATGGTGTCCGTGACGGTTTTATTCGTCAGATCATATTCAAGCAAGAATGGCCCTTCGACCACATACCTATCCCTCAGTTTGGTATATCGTTTTGCAAAAATCACCGCCTTCTCGTCTGATGGATGAGGTGCAAAACCGTTAATGCGCACGGTTACATTGCCCTGGGACAAAGTGAACTCATCCACAACCTCTTTTGTCTTCAGGTCCACAAGTTCCATGTGTAGTGCGGTTCCGTCACGCACATAAATCCTGTCCTTACCTTCATTTACAACGATATCAGCTGGGGTGTGATGCCCCATCTCTATCCGGTCAACAACCTGTTCGCTGGCTTCATCCCAGACGAGTATATCTCTGGTATAGGTGCCAAGATACCAGAGTGCGGTTTCCTGGGCCTCGAGCGTGATGGATGTCCCTGCCATCAGGATAATGAGCGCCCATACGCCGCTATCAAGCATCCGCATCATGTCAGTTGATCCTCTAGCCTACGGGAAAATTAAGTCCAGCTTACGCCAGTCTTTTTGAGCAGACGCGCACTTGCTTGTCCAATCAGGAGAATGGTTGAGCTGGTCTGGCACATGTGCTGGCCAGAAACATGATAGGTGACAGTCGAAGATGTCTCTTTCCACGGGCTGACAGAGCCCTGCTGTACCGCCAGCAGAGTCTGCTTCCCACCCGGGTGCGAAGACCAAGGAGCAACCTAAAGGAAAATTGGGGCCGTTCTGTTCATGAGGAGGGCGACTTTCGAGACCTACGACGTCAAGCTCGCTAGGCTGTGCTTGCTCAGCTTCGTGGGCCACCCAAGCTTCGATCCGAGCAGCTTTCTGATTGACCGCTTTAATGTGCTTCACCGGCTTCTCCTATATTCGTACTTATGCATCGAAGCGATTAAGGAACTTAGGATTCTTTTCTGCAAGTGCACCATAAATTTCCAGACAAGTATGTGTCCAACTTCTTACCCATGTACAGTAGTGCAAATTAGCGTGTGAGGAGGTTCCGTATTGGACGTGAGCTTCATGATAACACCCACCTGAGCAGATCGGTCGCGCCCAGCATGTGTGGCAGTCAGTCTTACTCGCGATATGGTGGTCCACTAGGAATTCCTCTTGCTTCTCCCGGTCGATACCCTCTGAGATGGATCCAATTGTGTGTTCGGGAGATCCGGCGAAGCGATGACAGAGCGATACGTCACCATCTGTGGCGACGCCCATAAGCCCAAGTCCTGCTCCACAACCGTATGCCTTACTCACGCCCTTATGGATCTCTTCAAGTGTGTCTTTGACATTTGAAAACCCGTGGTGCTCATCTTTTAGTGCGCACTCGAGCCATTCTTGAGCAAGTATCTCAAATTGTTCGAGCATTTTGTCTTTGCCGTCGCTCGTGATGGCGTAATCTCGTTGGTCTTGAGTGGTTACAGGTGCAAGGCCAACCTCCCAAAACCCCATATCCTCCGTCAGGTGCTGGAAGATGCTTAGTACATCCATGTTCTTTTGTGTCAGTGTGACACGTGCGCCGATTGGGCGTGTCTTATGACGTTTTAGGAGTTCCTTGATCTTGGGCTCGATCACGTCATAAGAGCCCTTTCCATTATGGAAAACCCGGAGTCCGTCTTGGACCTCTTTCGGTCCATCAATCGATATTGTGACTCCAATTTGATTATCAGCGAGCCACTCGATGATCTCTGGACGTAAGAGCGTCGCGTTGGTCGTTAGGCTGAACTCAATACGTTTACCTTCTTCAGCAGCACGGCGACGTGCGTATGCTACCGTATCCTGCAGCACTGGGAAGTTAAGTAGAGTCTCTCCACCGAAGAACGTGATATGTGCTACCTCCTGTCCCCGAGACTCTTCTAGCAAGAATTCAACGCTTTCTTTAGCAGTTTCTTCTGCCATAAACTTCGGCTGATCCCCGTACTGCGTATCGACGATCTTGTCCTCACCGTACTCGTAGCAATAAGTGCATGCCAGGTTACACTTATTGGTCACATTTAGGACCATTGTTGTAAGCGGGAACCCGGCGGGGGGTAGGTCGTTCGGCACCAGATCTTTTGGCGCACCGACGTCTCCGATCGCACGTATCTCAGTCAGTTCATCTATCGTTTCCAGTAATAGGTCGATATTAAACTGACCGGAGAGTTCATTGATCAACTCAGTTTTGACTTTTGGACCCTTGCCGAGTGCCTCTATGATCGCGTTCGATGGCCCTTCCATTCGGAAGATTCCAGCCGAAGGAACCATATAGAGGTAAGTGACCCCATCTGCCTTGAAAGGATGAAACTCTCGGAGGGCGAGAGTTTCAGCGTCTGTTGTAATGACTGAGGAGTTCATCCTATTAGCCTTTGATTGTTAGCGGGTCCAATTGGTCTCCATGGTTCGAAGCGCATGTACAGTGGGACAGTCACCAGCAGATGGGCACGGGCCCGCAGCTCCCTGCCTTCCTGGGTAAGATAGGTGGCTAAGACCCAGACATCCCCGATATTGTTTCGATCGCCGGCCCGATCTGTATTTACTCCGTCCAGGGCAGGGGTGAAGATCCCTTTTGAGTTAATGGAGCCGACGAAGTCTATGTCATCGTCACCAAACGTTGCCGTGTACTCCTCTAGGCTCCATGAGACGTTAACGCGACCCAATTTGAGATCATCATCCGTCCCGTTTTCATTGTCGGGGCCGTTGTTATAGCCGATCGCTTCGAAAGTCTGATAGCCCTTTGGGAAGTTCGCTCCACCAACCCGTGCCATGCCCGACTCTGGTGTGACAACAATTCGATCGATTCCGTCGTGGACTATAATTGCATCCTCTAGGGTCGACTCGAATGCAAAAAAATCACGTGCTCCCAGCGCTGCGTCAGCGTCAATGGTGAGTTGGACCACTAGCTCATCAGTCTCAGATTGTTCGATCGTCCCAATCGAGACTCCTGGACCAAAATCTAATCCTGCACCATCCCGGGTGTCGCTAAGGGACCCTCCATAAATTGTGACCTCTGTAGTTTCTCCGCGCCTCAATGCCTGTGGGTAAACCCCTGTAACGATGGGTGCCGCACCGATTCGTTGCAGCGTAACATCTGGCCCTATCTCATCGTATGCTCCTGAAAACCATCT
>CAWVZF010000140.1:0-3710 GCA_963934665.1 uncultured bacterium
TCAGCTGGCTCCTCGGGTCCTCTTTCTTGGAGTGCTCCGAGTAGGCCTGCCATTTCTTGCAACTTTGCTCCTAGCACGCTGGCAAGCTCCACTAATGGTGCTTCCATGACACCTGCTAGCTGCGCAAGGAGTACCTCATGTGACGGAAGTTTAGCGATCCGGTCGATTTGTGCGGGATCAAGGATCTCGGCATCCATGATCCCTAGCTTGAAGACCGGTTTCTTATTGTGAAGTTTTGCGAACTCGCTTAGTGCCTTAGCCGGGGCTACAGGCCCATCATACCCGAACACCATACCTGTGGGACCTTCGAGATTTTCCGTGATATCGGGCAATTCAGTTTCAGCAAATGCGAGCTTCGCGAGACGGTTTTTTACGACAAGATACTCAGCTCCTGATTCCTTGAGCGATCTACGAAGACCCGTCATCTCCTTGACATCTAGTCCCGTGAAATCTGTCAGGTAAACAACTGGGGCTTTATTGAGACGGTCTCGGAGTTCTGTGACGAAAGTTTCCTTAGCTAGACGATCCATCAGGCACCTTTCCCGTAGAGATTGGTGTCGATGCCCACACCCGGCCCCATCGTGCTTGAGACAGTAACGCTCTTCAGGTAGGTGCCCTTCACCCCCGAAGGCCTCGATCTCATAATTTCATCCATGAACGCACCTAGGTTCTCACTGAGTTGCTCTTCAGAAAAAGAAGCCTTCCCGATTGGTGCATGGACAATCCCAGTCTTGTCGACCCGGAACTCTATCTTCCCAGCCTTAATCTCCTTGACCGAACGACTGATATCAAACGTCACAGTACCAGCTTTAGGTGTAGGCATCAGCCCACGGGGACCTAATACACGCCCCAGAGGACCTACCTTGCCCATCAAGTCAGGGGTGGCAACACATACATCAAAATCCAACCAACCACCCTCAATCTTTTCTAGAAATTCGACACCGATATAATCGGCACCTGCTTCTTTCGCTTCTGCCTCTTTCTCACCCTGCGCTATAACTAATACACGCACAGATTTACCTGTCCCGTGAGGCAAGGCAACGGTGCCGCGCACCAACTCATCTGCCTTGCGAGGGTCGACTCCTAGGCGGGTAGCTACATCCACAGTCTCGTCAAAGCCTGCGGATGCAAGCTCTTTCACGAGCTTCACTGCCTCTCCTGGGGCAAACTTCACACCCGCGGAAATTCCCGAGCGCGCTTCGGAGTATCGTTTGCTCTTCTTGGCCATTTAGCACCGAGCCGTTCGTTTCCCCTTCCACCGCTGACGGCTCTCAGTCGGTGGTGCAGGTGGGGTCTTTCTGTCTTAGGGCACTACCCCTCTTCTGTCACGTCTACTGCTACAACACCACCATCTTCTGTTGCTGTCTGGCCCGCCTCTCCACCTTGGGCCTTGGTTTCCGAGGGGTCCACGATCTCTACATTCTTAGCTTCCTCTGACCCCGCAATCACTACACCCATCGACCGTGCTGTGCCGGCTATCATCTCCGCCCCTGCGGCGATGTCATTCGCGTTCAAGTCCTCCATTTTCATCTCAGCAATCTTTTCGAGCTGGGCTCTGGTAATCTGGCCTACCTTGGACCGATTTGGTTCGCCCGAGCCCGATGAGAGCCCAATCTCCCGCATGATCAGGACTGATGCAGGAGGTGTTTTAGTGATGAATGAGAAGGACCGATCCGCATAAACGCTTATTTCAACTGGGATCGTTATCCCTTGCTTGTCCTGAGTTTTCGCATTGAACTGCTTACAAAACTCCATGATGTTGACCCCATGCTGACCAAGCGCAGGGCCTACGGGTGGAGCTGGGTTAGCCTGCCCACCCGGCACGTGGAGTTTGATAAAACCGATAACCTTTTTTGCCATTCTATATTATCGTCCTTACAGCCTTCACGCTCAGTAGCCTTTCAAATCTGTATAATCGAGCTCGACTGATGTCGGGCGCCCGAAGAGTGAGACCTCAACCCTAACCTTCCCCTTATCCGGGTACACTTCCTGGACCGTCCCACTGAAATCAGTAAACGGCCCTTGGGTGACCTCGACTACCTGGTCAACGTGGAACGGAATCTCCTCATAAGCCTCATCCTCTTTCTCTTCCTTAACACCAAGGATTTTATTGATCTCATCGTCGCGCAAAGGCTGTGGAGCCTTCCCCTGTCCTACAAATTTGATGACACCCTGGATGCTATTGATCACGTGCTGAGTCCGCTCATTGAACAGCATCTCGACAAGTACATAGCCGGGATAAAGCCTCTTTGTTACGGTGACCCGTTTTCCCTTCCGGATCTCAACTACTTCGTGCGTCGGCACCAACACCTGCCTGATTTCATGAGTTGGTTCAGTTCCAGGCTCTTCCTCAATCCGTAGCTCAATCAGTCTCTGGACCTTGTTCTCATGTCCAGAATAAGTCTGGATCGCATACCATTCTGTATCCGCCATGGTATCAGTCATTAGGCGCCGAAAATCCCCATGATCCAAGACACGACCACATCAGATAGCTTGTCCATAATCCAGATGACGAGGGAGATCAAAACAGTAAAGACACCAACTACGACCGTAGCACTGCGGAGCTGATCCGCGTCCGGCCATGTGACCTTCTGAAGTTCCGTAAAGGATTCCTCCATGAAGGTACGGGTATCCTTAACTTTATCGATGACTGACATGGGCTGGCCTACCTACTTCGTTTCCTTATGCTGCGTATGTGTGCGACAGCGAGGGCAGTATTTACGGTACTCCACACGCTCCGAATGCAGCCGTTTATTCTTAGTCTTATTGTAGTTCCTCTCCTTACACGCTTCGCAGGCGAGGACAATCTTGTCCCGGGGCATACTTGAGCCTCTTTAGTCGCGTAGTCTCGCAGCGACTTTATTTGAGGATTTCAGTTACGACACCAGCGCCGACGGTGCGTCCACCCTCACGGATCGCGAACCGAAGTTCAGGATCCATCGCAATCGGTGTAATGAGTTCCACTTCCATTTGCACATTATCACCAGGCATCACCATCTCTACGCCCTCAGGCAATTCTGTCGCACCGGTCACATCTGTCGTACGGAAGTAGAACTGTGGCCGGTACCCATTGAAGAAGGGTGTATGACGCCCTCCCTCATCCTTCGTTAGCACATACACCTCAGCCTTGAACTTCGTATGGGGTGTAATCGAACCTGGTTTTGCTAATACTTGCCCACGCTCGATCTCTTCCTTGCCTACACCACGAAGCAGCAGGCCTGCATTGTCACCTGCCTGTCCCTGGTCTAGCAACTTCCGAAACATCTCAACTCCGGTTACTACCGTCTTACGGCTCTCGTCGGCCATCCCCACCAACTCCACTTCCTCACCCTTATTAACCACGCCACGCTCGATCCGACCCGTCGCCACCGTGCCCCGTCCCGTGATGCTGAATACATCCTCTACCGGCATCAAGAACGGCTTGTCGATGTCACGCTCAGGTTCTGGTATATAGCTGTCGATCGCATCCATTAGCTCCTGCACACACTCGGCTTCCGGGCCTTCACCCCCAGCCTCTAAAGCCTTCAGTGCAGAACCCTGGACCACAGGTATGTCGTCACCAGGAAAATCGTATTCGCTCAGCAATTCCCGAACCTCTAGTTCCACTAGCTCCAGAAGCTCCTCATCATCTACCATGTCTACCTTATTCATGAATACGACGATGTAAGGCACATTCACCTGCCGGGCCAACAAAATATGCTCCCGCGTCT
>CAWVZF010000141.1:0-3673 GCA_963934665.1 uncultured bacterium
CTCACCCGGTATGAGTTCGACCGGACCAATCGACTGCCCTCCTGTGTTACGGATCTCTACCTGGCCTATTCGCTCGAGTCCAAGCTCGAGGACTGGCTGAGAGAACTCGAGATATGGTGGAAGTTCAGGCTCAGAAACCCCACAAGAAGAAGCCAAAATCCCTAATGTTGCCGTAGCAAGCAGGCTTGGTTGGACCCGTATGATCAACCCAGGTCTCCTCTTCAATGAGACGATGATTACCTTACCAAACTACACCTATCAAGGAGGTCTCCAACATCTTGAGACGGTGTCTGATGTGAGCTGCGCAGAATTGTTGGCCCGAAGATTGCTGTGGTATAGCTAAGTAAGATAACGTTCGCACAACGGACCTATGAGATCATGTTTCGGCTTAAATTAATGGTTTTACTGACCCTCACCCTCGTAGGGTGTGGAGAACCGGTCGATTTAGTTTTGCCCTCCAGTGCTGAAATTGAGGCTCACTACCTTTATGAAGGTCGTCTCGGCGCTGAGGTTAAAGGCAACGTCGCAGTGGTAACTGTTGCCCAGTCTGCGCGACAACTCCGGCGTGGAGGTACCCTGTGGGCGAAAGTCGGTCCTTACATTTTCCTGTTTAGTGAAGAAACCCAACAGCTGTTGAATGATTATCCGAGTCTGGCTGCCATCAGAGTTATAACCATGGTCGGAGAGAGTGAGGTCGCGAACGTACTCTTGGGTAGGGACGCCCTCAGTGATATCCAGTGGCGTAGGGCACTCAATATTGCAGGACGAGCACGTGTGAATGGTACTCGCCGTGTCACGCTTCTCCAGGATCTTGTACGCTGGGGTGAAGACCATGCGGAGGAATACAACTACAATCCCAGGTACGCGCGCAGCAAATGAACTGGGTCCTCTATGGACTTGGTTAGGGCACTGAGAATAATTGAGACCTGATGTCGCAAACTATTACCGTTATCCCCGGAGACGGGATTGGTCCAGAAGTCACCCAGTCCGTGATTACGGTTCTGAAGGCAGCTGATGCCGATCTTGAGTACGATGAGCAAATCGCTGGTCTTGTAGCGCTGACAGAGGTTAGAGATCCACTGCCGAAGGCCACTCTGGATTCTGCTGAACAGAATGGCGTCATCCTCAAGGGGCCACTAGCTACTCCTGTCGGCTCAGGCTTTCGGTCTATCAATGTGGCATTCAGAAAGGCCTTCGACCTGTACGCCAACGTACGCCCAGTCAAGACACTCGTACCCGGGGGCCGCTACGAAGACATAGACCTCGTTCTGATTCGTGAGAATACCGAAGGCCTCTACGTGGGTGTAGAGCACCATATCGGGATGCATGGAGATCCCCGTGCCGCCGCCGAGTCAGTAATGATCATCACAAGATTCGGTGCAGAGAGAGTGTGTAGGTACGCATTTGAGTATGCTCGAGCCAACGGAAGGAAAAAAGTTACGCTGGCGCACAAGGCAAACATCTTGAAGTTCACCCAAGGCTTATTCTTGGAAGCAGGACGCAAGGTTGCTGAGGATTTTCCTGATATCGAGTGGGAAGACCGTATCATTGATGCGACTGCGATGCATCTTGTCCTAGATCCTTACCGATTTGATGTGCTTGTTATGGAGAACATGTTCGGAGACATCTTGTCTGATCTTATGGCTGGACTGGTTGGTGGGCTTGGCTTTGCTCCAGCCGGCAACATCGGAACGGATACCGCAATGTTCGAGGCAGTGCATGGTTCGGCACCGGACATCGCAGGTCAGGGGATCGCGAATCCTACGGGGTTGCTCTTATCAGCTTGTCTAATGCTAGACCATATCGACCAGCATGAGGTTAGCAATCGCATCAGGGCCGCTATAGATGAAGTGATCCGTGTTGGTCAGGCTCTTACTGTTGATATGGGTGGCGGTGCGTCAACCACGGAGTACACTGATGCTCTGGTGCGAGCTTTAGCCTAGAGAGTGAAGAGGGAGCAGATGGGAAGTGACCGCCCAACCTGGCGTGACCGATACCCGGGGGAAGTCACATGTGTTCGTTGTCTAGAGGTGCATGATCAGATGTATCTAGATCGGCTGCTCTGGTGTGACCGATGCAGGATTCGGGCTCGGAATCGAGCCTCCTGGTGGGGCTGGGGCGGAGGGCTCGCATTTGGCATTGGGGTTGCGATCTATGTTTGGATTGTGATTCGGCCGACCGATCTGGTGATTGGAGGCTGGTTTGGTACGATCGCTGCCGCGATTTGGATCGGGTCGAAAGTCGCCAGAGAGATTGTCTATGGTGGTATGCGATTCCGGAACGCACGAGCAGTTGAAGCCGCACCACCCGTCCTCGACTCCCCCTAGAGCGCTACCCCTCAACAGAGGACGAGCTAGATTTCCACGCACCCCGAAATTTATCGGGCACCTAACACTCTCAGAACGGACTTCAGACGATGGCCCGCTTCCAAGGCATCGACTTTTATGACCTAGACGCCCTCTTCTCAGAAGAGGAGCGGATGGTCAGAGACACTGTGCGCGATTGGGTAGAGGATCGGCTGATGCCGGTCATCGGAGAAGCGTACCATAAACGTCGGTTCCCGACCGAACTCATCCCCGAACTTGGGGAACTAGGAGTGCTCGGTGCCAACCTACCAGAACAGTACGGCTGCGCCGAACTGAATAATGTGGCTTATGGAATCATCATGCAGGAACTCGAACGTGGGGATTCCGGTGTGCGATCCTTTACTTCAGTTCAGGGTGCACTGGTCATGTACCCCATCCACGCTTTCGGTAGCGAGGAACACCGCACAGAGTGGCTTCCAAAGCTGGCTTCAGGTGAAGCGATTGGTTGTTTTGGACTGACTGAGCCAGACTATGGTTCAAACCCAGCGGGGATGATTACCACCGCAAAACAGACGTCAGATGGCTGGCTGTTGAACGGAGCCAAGATGTGGATCACGAATGGATCAATGGCTGACGTCTCAATCATCTGGGCCCAGACTGGTGAGATTGGTGATGTGAAGGGTATCAGGGGCTTCGTTGTGCCAACGGACACACAAGGCTTTAGTGCGAAGGACCAGGAAGGAAAGCTTTCACTTCTAGCATCCGACACCAGTGAATTGGTTCTACAGGATGTTGAAGTACCTGATACTGCGATGCTGCCCGGTGGAAGCACGGGTCTTAAGAATGCTCTTATGTGTCTGACGCAGGCACGCTATGGAATTACGTGGGGAGCTGTCGGAGCGGCTATGGCGTGCTTGGATGAAGCGCTCTCGTACTCCAAGGAGCGCTTGATGTTCGAAACACCGATTGGTGGCAAGCAGATTCAGCAGGTGCGCCTCGCTGATATGCTCACCGGGATTACCCAGGGTCAGCTTCTTTGCTACCGCTTGGGTCGCATGAAGGATGAAGGTACGATGACACCACAGCAGGTATCACTCGCGAAGCGCGCCAACTGTGATATGGCAACAAATGTTGCGCGTGAAGCTCGGCGGCTCCTTGGTGCGAACGGAATCCTGGTCGAATACCATTCGATGCGGCACATGGCCAACCTTGAATCGGTGTATACGTATGAAGGTACCCACGACGTGCACTCGCTCATCCTAGGTCAGGCCCTGACGGGTATTAGCGCGTTCTAAGGGACCGGTCTCCCCTGTGAGGATCTTGGTCGATGCAGATTCTTGTCCGGTCAAGGATGAGGTGTATCGGGT
>CAWVZF010000142.1:0-3538 GCA_963934665.1 uncultured bacterium
AAAAGAGCTGATTCAATCCGGGTCATGCCAGCACTGTAAGGATAAGCTTCGGTTGTGACATCTTGCCCAGATGCTTGTGCATCCTCAATGGCGGATAGGAACTCATTGATTTGACCACCAGCACTCGAATTAGCATGCACAATGTGCAGAGGCGCTCCAGCCCTACTTGCTGCGCTAATAGTCGAATCGAGGCCAGCTAAGCCATTACGCATATGGATGTGAGCACTTACCCCATTCTCTCCTGCCACCCCGAACATACGCTCGACTTCTCCCATCGTGGCGCCCGGTGTATAAGCGCTTCCGAAACCAACAGCCACTGCACCCTGCATGATTCCTTCACGGATATCTAGTTCAATCTCATCAAGCTGTTCTTCTGTAGCTGTAGCACTTCCTCCAATACCAGCAGGAAGAAAGTCCCCTGGATCACCCAAAACATCCATCCGCACACGAATATGGCCGATGCTCACGCCATGGTTTACTAGCTGACCACCTTCACGTTCGGCATACCACCCCTCCACATCAGCCGTTCCAACCTCGAGCTCGAGGGCCGTAGTTACACCATCTCTCACCATCATCCGGTATGAATCTTCTTCCTGACCATGCTCATGCAGATCGATGAAGCCAGGAACCACAACAAGCCCCGTGGCTTGTATCACTCGGTCACCCTCAAGAGAAGTCTCAGTGATCGCAGCTATCTCACCTCCAATCACTCCAATCGTACGCACCGCGTCGAGGCCAGATTCTGGATCGATGACCCGACCCCCTTCAATCACCAAATCGTATTGGGTACTCCCTATGGTACAACTCGATAGAAGGATGCTTGTGAATACGAGCGCTATCGTTTTCAGAATCATTGTCGTGACCTCTTTCGGATCAATTTCCCTGTTGCCGTTCAAGCTCCCGCCGACCAAAGTCAGCTTGAAATAATGCCCAGGTATCGGGATCTAACCGCACGTCCACAGGCTCTTCGTTGACTGGAACCACGAAGCGATGGAAGCGGTTCGTGACAGAAACTGTCTCAATTACGCGCGGTCGTCTTTCGCCTTCGAAGTAGATACCGACTTCCAGTGGCAAGTCGAACAAGCCGCCTACCTGCTGAACCTGATTAATCTCTAAACTCACGGTCCGCGATGTTGGGTCGTATTCCCACCACCCGGAGAGGTGAGGATTGCCACCGTCATATAACCACTGTTCTGCAAACGTCTCCAAGTCGAGTCCTGAGGCGAGTTCCATTGCCTTCATAAAATCATACGTTGTGGCACTCTGGTTAAAATGTGTCGCGTAATACTCACGGATGCCGTCCCAAAATGCTTCGTCTCCCATACGTTTCCTGAGCATATGTAGTATCCAGGCACCCTTTTGGTATGTCGCTCCACTTGTGACGCGCCCCATGTCATCAAGGTTGTCATGCACGATGCGATACGCGGGATCATCCTCATACTGGGAAAAGACTCGGTCAGCAGCACTTTTCATTCCATCTACGAATTCATCACGTCCGTAAGCGTGTTCGATAAAGAGCTGTGTGAAATACGTGGCGAAGCCCTCGCTCAGCCACACATCATCCCAATCAGCTTCGGTTACCGCATTACCGAACCATTGGTGAGCAACCTCGTGAATGATGACGTTCCGCCAGCGCACGGAACGTTCACCAGTTACTGAATTCTCTCCGTACATGATCGCCGTGGCAGCTTCCATTCCACCCCCAGTTGCGGGCGAAGTCACATTTGCAAGCTTTTCATAGGAGAAGGGTCCAATGTACTCCGAATAGAACTCCAGAACTTGTTTCGTTGGGACCGCGAAATCGTAGAAACCTGCCGCACGGTCCTGAGCATAAACCCAAGTCTGGATTGGCTTCCCATCAAAATCATCAACATGCTGAACTGCAAAGCGGGCGACACCCAAGACATAAAGCCAAGGGGAGATTGGAACAGATTGCTTCCAGTACGTAAGACGCATCCCGTCATCATAATCAGTTTCCTCACGCAATAGCCCATTCGATACGACCTGGTAATGATCTGGAGCCCTGACCACAAATTCACATGTGGCCTTTTCATAAACGTGATCGATCGTTGGGAGCCAACTTCGTGCGCGGTTTGGCCAATTATCACTGAAAAATGTTCGATCTCCGTACTTATTTGAGCCGATTCTTAGCCCTGCATCTGGCACACCTTGGTACTCTATAGTGATTGCAATGCGCGAGCCAACCTGGCCAACTTCGGGAAGATCAATGGTCAGCAGGTTATCCTCATGAGCGAATGACAGTGAGGATTCACTCGTGTAAACGGCCAGGACACGCATCCCCTGACCCTCATCGTTCAAGCTTGTCAGGTCGAGAGGTAAAACAGTGACCCCATTACTCGTAAAACTGACCGATACCGTAGCGCGACCTATAATTTCATCGACCTGATCACTAAGCGTGATTTCAAATCTATAATTTTCGATATCTATCCCGATCCGCCGAGGATACGTATCGGGCTCTGTTGCTGATACGGAGCCCGTTGCTAAAAGCGAGAACGCGACAAGAAAAATGAGTTTGGGGTTGGCCACGCTACCTCCATAATGAATATCGGATCGCCAAGATGCTTCGCTCCCCAACATCCGCGCTACCTGATCAGGCAAATGAGTGCAGCGTGCTAGGGACCCTGAGCAACTAGGTCTCGCGCAAAACTCTCCAGAACGTCAGCGCACTTCTCTATCTGAGCTAGTTCAACCCATTCATCAGCACTATGCGCCTGTGCAATGTCTCCTGGCCCGTAGCAGACTGCTGGGATTCCAATTCCGTTCAGTAGTGCTGCGTCAACCCAGGCCGTCATGCCTTCCACGACAGGTGGAATTCCATGTTTTTGACCTGCCTTGAGCAGCCCTTGCACAAGCCTGGAGTCTTCTGGAACCTCAGTACCGGGTCGTTCGAGCATCTGCTCAAGTGAAGCGCTTAGGTCCGCTTCTCTCTCGCTTAGTTCATCGAGTATTCGCTGGAATTCCTGAAGTACTTTCTCTGGCCTCTCTCCTGGCATCGTCCGACGCTCAAGAACGATCTCACAGGCATCAGGGTAAACGGAAGCTGCGGAACCACCCTGGATTGTACCCGCATGGACTGACCCATGCTTGAGTAACGGGTGAGCGGGACGAGAAGTAAGTTGTTCCCCGTAATCATCAAGCGCACTTACATAAAGTGCAGCGTGTCGGATTGCATCGATACCAAGATCGGGACGAGAGCCATGAGCCGCGCGTCCTTTGAAAATTGCGCGAACCCACAAGAACCCCTTATGAGCAGGCATGACTGCTAGGCGAGTGGGCTCAGTAACAATCGCGAAATCGGCCGAGGGAGATGAGTCTGCTAAAGCGTACATGCCGAGGCTCGCATGCTCCTCGTCTGCAGTCATCGCAACAATAAGGTTTGGCCTAGGCCCTTCTGCGCTCAGGCGCTTTGTCGCGGCGAGGATCGCAGCAAGTCCTGCTTTCATGTCGCACGAACCTCGCCCCCAGATACGGCCACCTTCTACTTTGGCATCGAAGGGTGGGACGGTCATACCACCTA
>CAWVZF010000143.1:0-3506 GCA_963934665.1 uncultured bacterium
CGCACGCTAGCTAGATCTGAGGATGATGAAATTTTACTCGTAGCGTGGCGATCAAGACTTAGCAGCGCGTCTTCGCGACCCATACCAATTCCGTCATCACTGACGCGGATCTCACCCTTGCCACCTCGTAACAGGGAAACCTCAATCCGCGAGGCACGAGCATCGAGGGAGTTCTCAACCAATTCTTTGACTATAGACGCGGGTCGCTCAACGACCTCCCCTGCCGCGATTTGATTCGCGACTACATCCGTTAACACGTTGATCCGCCTAGTCATCGTGAAGTTTGCCCCCCTACCGCACACCGTAGAAGCGACAGGCGTTCTCGCTTGTTAAACGCCCGATTTCAAGGGGGTCAGAATTCAAGTGGCAGGCAACCGCCTGAGCTACATATGGTACGTAAGAGGGCTCATTCCTTTTCCCACGTTGTGGTACAGGAGCGAGATATGGAGAATCCGTCTCAATCAGTAACCGGTCTTTTGGAACAGCTCGAAGTAATTCCACAGTTTCGAAGCTCTTGAACGAAGCGATACCTGAAAATGAGACATACCAATTTGCTTCTATAGCCTCTTGAAACGCGAGAGCCCCTCCAGTAAAGCAGTGCAGCACCCCGGATGTTCCAGGTGGCATAGATCTCAGAGCTTCTGCTATATCGCCATCGGCGGCACGAGCGTGGACAACAACAGGAAGATCAAGTTCAGATCCAAGTGCCAGGTGGGCTGCGAAAAGCCGTCTCTGGATATCCCTGGGAGCATTATCGTAATAAAAATCGAGTCCGGTCTCTCCGATCGCTACTATCTTTTCCTGAGTAGAAGCCAGTTTTCGAATCTGCTCAATAGCATCCTCTGGTGCTTCGCCTGCCTCATGAGGATGTACCCCGGCCGTTGACCATGCACCTGGACGATCTTTTACAAGAGTAAGTGCTTCCTGAGCATCCTCAAGATTCGAGGCAATGGTGACCCATCGGGTTACACCGTTCTCCTGAGCGCGGAGAAGTGTTTCTTCTAAATCTCCGCTAAAAGCAGCGGCAGTTAGATGACAGTGACTGTCGAAGTACTCAGACAACGTCCTCGGTCACACCGTCGCAGGCTGCGGCCTCTTCTTCTTATCGCCGACCTTTCCCAACCCCCAACGATTCTGGATTTCAATCAGTGCGGGAGAAGCAACAAAAATCGAGGAGTAGGTACCAATGATTACACCCAAAATAAGTACCACAGTGAAATCTTGGATCACAGTACCGCCAAGAACAAGGAGCGCCACGAGTACCGCCAGGGTCGTACCAGATGTGAGGATTGTACGCGGGAGAGTCTCATTGATCGACTGGTTGACCAGGTCAACCGGATTACGCTTCCGCGCGCCCTTCTTGTGCATGTTCTCACGAATGCGGTCAAAGACCACAATCGTGTCATTTAAAGAATACCCCAGGATAGTGAGGATCGCCGCAACTGTGGGTAGTGCGATTTCGACCTTAAAAGCGGCGAGAAACCCGAGAGTGATCAGTATATCGTGCAGCGTAGCGATCACCGCTGCCATGCCAAAGCGAAGCTCGAAGCGGATGGCCAGATAAATTAGGGTTAGTAAGAATGAGAAGAGGATCGCATACAAAGCTTTCACTTGCAGTTCCCCACCCACCTTAGCACCGACCTGCTCTGTCCGGACCACCTCGAAGGCTTCCTCACCAAAAGCGGCAGCGAGCTGTGTTTCAATCTCATCAGCAACCGCACCTATTGATCCGTCCTCAGCAACAGGTGCTCGCACAACAAATTCATTTTCTTCACCGAAACGTGTGATCTCATCTGACCCACTAAGCGCATCACGAAGATCCCCAGCAGTCAGGTTCTCATATACCTGAATTTGGATCAGTGATCCGCCTGTAAAGTCAACTCCATAGTTCTGCCAACTCCCGGTGTTCATGACATTAAAGGTCATAAACCCAATGCCTGTCACTAGGATTATACCGGAAACAACGTACGCCTTACGTCGAGCCTGAATGAACCTGTAGGATGCATTCTGAAAGAGTCGCATCGTCTTTCCTTAGACGCTAATCGGGTCAGACGCCTTCTTCCCCTGCAGATACACAAGGAAGAAAGACCGCGTGACAAAAAGGGCGGAGAAGAACGATGCCACAATGCCGATCGAGAGCGTTACTGCAAAGCCACGTACAGGACCAGTCCCGAATTGGAAGAGGATTAGGGCCGTGATCAACGTAGTCATGTTTGCGTCCATGATAGCAGAAAATGCGTGCTGGAAACCCTCTTCTACCGCGGTCCTGGTTGCCCGACCAGCAGATAATTCCTCACGGATCCTCTCAAAAATCAGGACGTTAGCATCCACAGCCATCCCAATCGAAAGGATCAGGCCTGCTATACCTGGAACCGTTAGCACCGCACCGAAACCGGCAAGGCCACCAAGCACAAGTATGACGTATACACCCAGAGCTCCCACAGCCAGAACCCCGGCAACTCGGTAATAAGCCATCATCACAAGCACGACTAAGCCAATCCCTAGCATTCCTGCGATTCGCCCAGCGTCGATAGAGTCTTGGCCCAGTGAGGGCCCAACAGTTCTCTCTTCTATAATATTGATCTTCGCAGGCAGTGCTCCAGCTCGTAGGACGAGCGCTAAATCAGAAGCTTCCTCAAGCGGTGTTCCAGAACCCATATCGATCTGACCACGGGCACCGATCCGGTCTCGGATAACAGGTGCACTCTGGACTGCACCATCGAGCACAATTGCAAGATTGTCCCCGATATGTTGACCCGTGAACTGCCCAAACGTCCGCCCACCAGCGCGACTAAGCTCAAACTGAACCTGCGATTGATTGAACTGAGGATCACGACCCGCAGTTGCTGTCTCTAGTCGATCTCCCGTCAGGAACGGGTCTTCCTCAAGCACCCATAAATATTTATAGGTGCGAGCGCCTCGACCCACGAGCTCCATGCCCCATTGTAGAGCTTGATCGCGGGGCAACGCGCGCTGTACCTCGTCCATAGAGAGGAACAAGTCAACTGTCGGTTCATCTTCAATGGCGATTAGGTATGTTCCCGGAACGTCGCCGATATTGAGCAGCGATGAGAATGGCTGGAGGTTATCGAGGGCGTCTTCTTCCTCCGGCACCTCTTCAATGACTTCAGTTGTGTCCACCTGCTCTGCACTCACTGCCGTGTCACCAGCACCAAACAGGAGATCCACAATCTCTGGCTGGTCGGCGGCGACAACGTCCCTTCCAAGAGCTCTAATCGAATCGATCCCGAGTGCCGCCACGACACTTCGGTCGATCCTGCTCAATGCAGCCGTCATGTCGGTCGTCGGCAAAACGAGTTTGAATTCTAGGAAAGCGTTACGCTGAACGATTTCTTTTGCGCGATCTTCGTCTGAGATCCCGGCGAGCTCAACGATTAGCCGCTCACCCCCAACCTTCTGGATGAGTGGTTCCTCCACACCAAATTCGTCGATGCGCGTCCGAATGATACGATCGACCCTGTCGATCATGTCGGCCTTAGCCTCAA
>CAWVZF010000144.1:0-3386 GCA_963934665.1 uncultured bacterium
GGCCTTCTGCTTAGGAGGCAGACGCTCTATCCACCTGAGCTACGGAGGCAAAATACTATTCTAGATAGACTTCAGCCTGTATCACCTAACACATACCTACTTCGTATTCGAAGCTGACAGGGGCCATGCCTGTGAAGTCCCTCTATTTCAGTTCATGTCTGGAATTTGCGCCCACACTTCATCTTTGTGGGCGATAGCCATCGTCCAGATCTCATGATCTAGGGGTATGTTCTCAAAGAAAACAACCTGAGCATCATCGATGGTATCCCAATCATCAAAAAAGACGACCAGATTCCAGTTGAATTCACCACCTGTATTATGCTCCTCTACCACATACCCTCTCATGAGTCCATCAGAAATTGCTCCATCAAGCGCTGGTAGTACCTCCCCCCAAAGTTCATTCCATCTGGGCAAGTCAGCTCGATTAACTTTGAAGAGGTTCTCATACAGGTACGGTGCTTCAGTTGGTGATTCCACATTCCGCGCACCAAGATTCCAGACCTCGTCCTTGTGAGCTAAAACACTCCTGTTGAATGCCTCTAATCCTTCGGGATCTACAGCACCTATTCCAGTAATGACCTCTGTCCAAGCTTGTTCAAAATTAGTCCCTTCCATACCTGCTAAATGCCAGCGGAGATTGTACTTGCCACCCGTGTTATGCATCCATACGCCATAACCCGTAATCATTCCGTCTTCCACTAGGTTTTCCATTACAGGCACTGCCGCACCTCTATAGAGTGCAGCAAACGCAGGAATATCACTAAAGCGAACGCTATGCGATGCTATAGATATCCGTGTCGCCCCGGGGTTAGCCTGGCCATCCGTGCTAGTCTGCGCATCCGCACAACTGATACTTACACAACTCAATAACGAGATGGTTAACAGTTTCTTCAGCATTCAATCCTCCTGATTTATTTACAAGATAAACATCCAACAGCTACTCTGGAACCGAACAGTGTATTGTGCAAACCATTATATGACTGTCACTTACACTAGTCTGTATAATGTTAGATCTTAGGTTATTAGCTGGCATTCATAGACCTGACCCAGCTCACTCTTACGACAAGATAACAATGAAGCTCCTCGTGCGGCTCAGTGATCAACGACTAAAGAAGAAGTTCGATCACAAGAAATCCCCCAAGAAGCATGATTCCGAAAATCCAGGCTAAAAGATTGAAGTAACGGTCGATAAATGAAGCAATCGGCTTACCAAATTTGAAGATCAACCCCGCCAACACAAAGAAACGGAGGCTTCTGCTAAGCACAGAAGCTATAACGAAGATTCCGAAATTGATCGAAAATACACCGGCTGAAAGCGTGAACACCTTATAGGGGATAGGTGTGAGCCCCGCAAAGAAGATTGCCCAAAAATCCCAGCGATCGTATTGCGCCTGTACTTGCTCAAATGCTTCCGGGCTCACGCCTGGCACATATTGATAGAACCACGGTTCAACCAAATCCCAAGCACCCGCACCGATCCCGTATCCTATTATTCCACCGAGAACAGATGCACTCGTCGCAATCAGAGCGAACCTCAGGGACCTACTCGCGGCTCCAAGGCAGAGTGCGATAAGTAACGGGTCAGGAGGTATAGGGAAGAATGAGGACTCGGCAAGTGCGAGGACAAATAATGCTGGCGCCCCATAGGGCGTCTCTGCCCAGTGCAGTACCCAGTCGTACAGCCGCCTCAAGGGCCCGGCCTTCTTTACTGTTTCAGTCACACACCCTCACCCTGCCAGGCGAATCGGCCTAGAAGTGGAACAAACGTAACGGCTCCCTTAACTATTTCTTCCGTTATCACGAAACCGGTTTTCTTAATCTGGACCAATTCCTGGGATTCTCTCGAACCCACAGGAATCAACATACGCCCACCCTCATCCAGCTGATCCACAAGCGCGGACGGTATCGAAGGAGAAGCTGCGGATACAACGATCACATCGAACGGTGCGAACTTCTTCCATCCGATCGTTCCATCACCTACAAGCAGAGCAACGTTATTCGCACTTAGTGAGTCGAGCACCTTACGAGCACGTTGAGATAGTTCACTCAGTCGCTCTATTGAATAAACACGATCAGCGGCAAGTGCCAGGATTGCGGTCAGATACCCACTTCCGGTCCCGATCTCCAGAACCTTTTCATCCCTGCCAGGAGAAAGCAGTTGAAGATAATATGCCTGAAGGGAAGGCTGAGAAGCAGTCTGTCCAAACCCAATCGGGAGAGGAGCATCCTCATAAGCCCGCGGCCATAGTACTTCCGGAATAAAGATATGACGGGGTACCATATCGAAATATTGTAGGGTCTCGAGGTCGTCGATGCCCTTGGCTTGAATTTCTTCGATCAGCTTGCGGCGATGGCCGACAAAGCGGGTGTCGTCTACAGGGCTAGTTCCCACGCCCGGATCTCCTCAAGGAGCTTATAGTTCGTAAGGTCAAGATGCAGCGGCGTGACAGAGACATACCCATCTTCAACCGCCTGAAAGTCAGAATCCCCTGCACCCCTCCAATTAACTGCGCCGCCCCCGATCCAAAAATATTCCCTACCAGAAGGGTCATTTGCTCGCGTAATCGCGTCCGAATATCGTCGGCGACCGAGTGTTGTAACCTTAATCCCTCGCACTTCATCGGGTGGCACTGCAGGTAAGTTCACATTGAAGAGCGTGTCTTCAGGAAATTCTTCCCGTCCTAAGATTTCTTTCAAGATCACACGCACCACTGACTCCCAGCCTTCTAATTCTTCTGGCCGATCTCGAACGTAGGAAATGGCAATGGCTGGGATCCCAATCACTGTAGCTTCCATCGCAGCTGCGACAGTCCCCGAGTAGAGAACGTCTTCACCCATATTTGGGCCATGATTCACCCCGGATAGACAGACGTCTGGACGACCGGGAAGTAGCCCGTTAACCGCCAAGATCACGCAATCCGTCGGAGTTCCGTCGACCACATATGAGTTGTCCGAGGTCAGACGTGCACGCAATGGATGATGGAGAGTGAGGGAATTGCTAGTGGCACTCTGCTCTCGGTCAGGTGCAACAACCGTCACGGAACCCAGTGAACTTGCTGCACTAGCGAGTACATGAATTCCGTTAGCGAGATAGCCGTCGTCGTTCGTGCAGAGGATCTTCATCGCTAGGCTTTCCCGGTTAACTGTGACCGAGGGTTTCCTTTAGCTCTAACAGATCAGCCTTCAGGCCTTGTAGCACCTCGGATCCGAGTACACCACGCCGTTCTTCTTCAAGTTTACCGCCAGCTCGTATCTCGAGAAGCTTCTTGTTCGCTCCCTCAATTGTGTACTTCTGTTCATAAAGAAGCTGTTTTACGAGCATAATTACTTCAATCTCTTTCGACCTAAACACCCGATTCCCCGCCCGATTCTTGGTTGGCCTCAAG
>CAWVZF010000145.1:0-3324 GCA_963934665.1 uncultured bacterium
GAGGTGGATCTTTCAGAAGCAAGGAAGGCATTCCTGCACCTGCGTGGAGTGTGGATGGTCACGCATATGCGAGGTCTTATGGATCGTATTGAAGAACTTGGCGACAACGTCCGTGGTAACGTCGAGGCCGGTCTCAGGGTAACAAGCGAACAAATTGCTTGGGCGCATGGTGTTCGGGACCGGATTTGGATGTTTTTCAGACATTTCTTCGAGGATCATGACTTTTTGCTTACACCCTCGATGGCAGTTTCACCCTTCCCGGTAGAGCAGAATTATCCCGAGTCGATAGCGGGGCGACCCATGAAGACCTATGTGGACTGGTTTGCTCCAACATTTACCCTAAGTCTCACAGGTCTCCCGATCGCGTCCGTCCCCTGCGGACTCGACGACGAGGGCCTTCCAGTTGGATTGCAGATTGTCGGGCCACCTGCAGGAGAAGAAAAAGTCCTGGGGCTCTGCGCCCGGATCCAGGAGATGTACCCGATTGGATATCCGGACCTAACTGCTATTGATCGGTTCACTGTGGCAGCGACAGACTAGTTTTTTAGGTCAATAGACCAGGATGCCCACCGGTATGTAGGAACACTATACGGTCGAGATCGGAAGCCATGCCGGTGCGAATCCAAGAGATTAGTCCGGCAGCTGCTTTCGCCGTATAGGTGGGATCGAGTACGAGGCCCTCATACAGTGCGAACATACGGAGTGCCTCATCTGAGGCCGCTGTCGATAAGCCGTATCCGTCTCCTACTTGGTCATCGATTGCTCTGACACTGTCTGTTAATAAAGCACCATCCCACCCGAGGAGGTCAGCACCTTCACGTGCGATCTGTTGAGTATGCTTCTCAATCTCGATCGCACTCATATCCGCACTTACTCCTACCAATAACACGTTATTCAGCTTGAGAAGAGAAATGCCGAGCAGTAGACCAGCCAGGGTGCCACACGAAGAACTTGCAACGAACACAACGGTTCTCTGAGGAAGTGGTTTTTGGTTCACAAGTTGTTTAAAGAGTTCGATGGATGCAGCGGCATAACCGAGACTTCCGAGCCCTGTCGAAGCACCGATAGGGATTACCAGAGGATGC
Organism: uncultured bacterium; assembly: GCA_963934665.1. Lineage (GTDB taxonomy): Bacteria > Gemmatimonadota > Gemmatimonadetes > Longimicrobiales > Gaopeijiaceae > UBA1142. The sequence continues at coordinate 1,086 of CAWVZF010000145.1, forward strand.
CCGCCCTCCAATTCGATGTCTACTGCGGTGCTCTGGAGTTGTGTTGAGCGATCTTGGCGCTCAGGCACTGTCACGATCTCAGCGCCGAAAAGCCTATGTAACAGCGCGTTCCCTGTGGGGGTCTCCGGCTCCGGGCCGTTGACGATGAGAGCACAACCGAGACCGAGTCGGGCTGCGGCCGCAGCAGTAACACGGCAGTGGTTGGACTGGGGGCCACCGGCGGTGATGAGGCAAGTGATACCCTCAAGTCTTTCAGGGGCCAGTTCAAATTCCAGCTTGCGCACTTTATTGCCACCGAGCCCAAAACCAGTTTCGGAATCGAGCTTCACGAGGAGATCAAGTGCTGGATGTCCGAGTGCTTCGGTCAGGCGAGCAAGCGGACGGATTGGCGTTGGTAGGTTCGCCAACTTGAGTCGTGGCCATTCCAAAAGCCTGGTGAGCGCGGTAGAGGAGTCTATGAGACCCCACTTCTGCTAGTGCAAATCAGTAGCGTTTTGAGTGGTTTAGTGAGGATAAGCGGTTCTTGGGACATCCCCCGAGATTCCGCGTTACTGGAACTGAGCAAGATCATATCCAGTCAGAGTGAACACTATGGCATCTTAACTGTACCAGCGATCGGTACTTAGTAAAAAGATGCTTACTGAAACTCGAGATAAAGCGGACTTGAACCCTTCTCATTTACTGTCACGACTGATCCTCCTGGTCGTTGTTGTATCCTGTAGTATCACGACAACGTTGGATGCCCAGGACGGAACGATCCAGGGCCGGGTGCGTGACCAGCAGGGTGCGGCAGTGTTCGGCGCAGTTGTCCGACTGCTATCTGATACAACCCTGATTGGTATTGCGGATACTGACCGTCTCGGTTCATTCCGACTCACGGGAGTGCCTGCGGGCTCGTACCGCTTGAACTTCAGGGCGCTCGGGTATGCTGAGTTGACCGAGGACATTAGTCTCACTGACGACGAGACTGTTGAATTCTATGTTCGCGTTCAACGTCAAGCGATCCAACTCGAAGGCTTGGCGGTCGAGGCCGAAAGAAGCAGAGAAAGGATCCGTTTTGAAGAAGCTGGTGGCGCGACGGTTCGCGAGATTGGCCTCTCGGATCTCAAACAGATTCCAGGAGTGGGAGAGGCGGATCCCATCCGTGCAGTTGAAGTTCTTCCTGGCGTCGTCTCGACCTCAGATTTTTCAGCTGCGTTCCATGTACGAGGGGGATCACAAGATCAAAACCTGATTCTCTTGGACGGTGTGCCGATCTTCAGCCCGTTTCACCTCGGTGGTTTTTTCTCGGTGTTCAATGCGGACATGCTTGATCGAGCGGAACTGCAATCAGGTGGATTTTCTGCTGAACACGGAGGTCGAGTCTCGTCCGTACTCCAGATAGAGAGTGATCCTGGGGATGGAGAGTTTGCTGTAGATGCAGGAATTTCTCTGCTTGCAAGTCGAGTTGCCGTGGGTGGTGGGGCATCTGAGAAGGCTCTCAATTCTATTGGGCTTGCTGACCTGAAGTGGCGAGCGTCGGTCCGACGTTCATACTTCGATGTACTACTCAAGCCAGTGTTCGAGTTCCCCTACCATCTCACAGATTTCCAGACTGTAGTTGAGGGTTGGACACACTCGGGTGATCGCATCGTATTGACTGCGTATACAGGTGATGATGTGGTCGACTTGACTCGCCTCGAGCTTGAGGATTTCCCTTTGCGGATCAACTGGGACTGGGGCAATGATATTGTTGGTTTGCGATGGACTCGTGCTAGACGTGGAGGTGGTTCACTCGACGTGCGGGCAAACCTTAGCCGGTACGGGAGCAAGCTAGTCTTACCCGATTTCGCGGACACGAATTTCAGAAGCGAGATCAACCAGCGCCAATTCCGAGTTGATTTGGATACCCGTCCTCTACCGGCCCTCCAGGCTAAGGTTGGAGCGTCGGTAGAGCGGATGGGATATGATAACCTTCTCGAAACTGGCGGCAGCCAGTTCGGTGGTGGAATTGGCTCAGGATTGCTGACTGGGTCCTACGCGCAGGCTTCATGGTCACAGCCACGAGAGTGGGTGCTCGAAGCAGGGACTCGCTTGGATCTATGGCACCCAAATCAGGGTGATCCGATCATGAAAATCGCACCCCGGGTCGCCCTGAAGCGTTTCTTCAATGATGGGAACGTTGCTCTTAAGCTGGCTGCCGGTAGGTACACACAATTCTTGCATTCGCTGCGAGATGAGGATTTGCCCATTGGATTGG
>CAWVZF010000146.1:0-3255 GCA_963934665.1 uncultured bacterium
GTTGCTGAACTTGCTGGGATTATGGGTGGCAAGAAGACCCATGACCTCATTCCACTATGTCATCAGCTAAATGGTGTGAACATAACCATGAGGCTTGAGGCAGATCCGGATCTTCCAGGGATCGTTGCACAAGCAGAAGCAACGGTTACGGGTCAGACAGGAGTTGAAATGGAGGCGCTAACCGCGGTTAGTATCGCTCTGCTAACTGTTTACGATATGGCAAAGTCTATAGACCGCGGTATGCGCATCGAGGGCATTCGCCTCTTATCTAAGAAAGGCGGTCGTTCAGGAAGCTGGACGAGTACTGGGTAGACTTAACTACCGGGCCTGGAATCCCGTTTCAAGCCTGCCGAGACCGGGACTGTGATCATCGCACCGATCCTTAGATAACGAGGTCTTACAGTAGGATTTGCAGCTCTTAAGTCCGACACGGAAACACGATAGAGAACAGCTATATGGCTGAGTGTTTCTCCGGAAGCCACAATGTGTTCCACGAAACTGACTCGCTCATCAACAGGGATCAAAGCATAGTTTCTTGAGAACACCTCCCCCTTCCCTTTAGGGACCCTGACCGAAACCTCCCTAAGAGGAGGAGTCATTCCTCTCACATACTGTGGGTTGAGTCGAGAGATTTCCGTATCAGCGCTTTCCGAGGCTTTCGCAATCACATCGAGTGTGGTCGCATCTGGAACCGACACTCGGTCAAAACTGAAAGGATCTTGTGCTGGAACATCATAACCATGGGAAGTCGGGTTCCCGGCAACGATTATGGCCCCGAAAAGCTTAGGAAGAAATTCCCTTGTTTCCCTAGGCAGATAACTACGTAATTCCCAGTAGAGACCGTCGGTACGTGGTTCAAGGGGTGCGTGCCGGACAAGCAATCGTCTCACACGGCCAGGTCCTGAATTATATGCCGCTAAGGCGAGGAACCAGGAATCGAACTCCTCATAGAGTTCTCCTAAATACATCGATGCTGCCTCGGTTGATTTGAGTGGATCGCGTCTCTCATCCACTAGTGCTGTCACCTCCATCCCCATGTCCTTCGCAGTCGGGGCCATAAACTGCCAGAGACCAACCGCATTCGCACGGCTAACAGCAACAGGGCTATATCCGCTCTCAATCACCGGCAGATACCGTAGAGATGGCGGAAGACCATGCGAAGCCAGTGTAGAATCCACAGTCCCCTCAAACCACGCCATGCGGCCCAGGTAGTCGGGGAACCAGCTTGATGCAGATCTGGTCCAATAATCCACCCACTCATGCACCTCTTCCATAAAACTGGAATCACGTAGCATGGGTGTAGCCAAAAGATCATCGATAGGAAGATCTTCCAGGCTCGGCGGGACTAGAGGCTCCCTGAGAGGCAGTGCTTCCAAGTCTGAGTTCTCGGATAGCAGACTTGGAGCCTCCACAGGAGCAGGAGGATGCAATGGAGAGGAGCCATCAGTGCAACCCCCAAATGCCCCAAGAAGTAGACACCCTATGAGTGCACTTCCGCGCCCCGATCTAAGTTTCATAGATGGAAGCTATTCGAACAAAAAGGTATGAGGATGGGACTATCGCAGGGCTGAGAATCTTGGTAGTCAGAAAAAAGGGCGATACCTGCGACTACGACAAAAACTGCAAAAATGGTTAACAGCAGTCGCAATCCGAGCACTCACAGCAACAGCACGTACATGAACAGCTATCACACTTACAGCAGTCACATTTTTGTGGGCAGTCACAACTCATGCTTACCTCTCTTGTTTATACGCTAGCAGAACATTCGGGATCAACTTCTACCTAAGTCTTACTCCCATCCTATTTGTTTAAAGAAGTAATGAGGATTCCAGACTTTTGTTAAATGCTTGATTTTGTCTCCAGAAAATTCCAAAGCATAGACATAGTCAACTGTCCCCTTTAGACCTGTAGGCGGTGGCCCACCCTCACCTGTGTGTGTGCCCGAAAATAGAGCAAAGAACGAGACATGTTTATTCTCTTCATCAACTGTAAGCGATTTGATTTCATAATCACAATCCGGCATAAGCCCGCAAACTCCTTGCATCCAATCGGCATAGCCTTGGATAGTAGTTACCTCTAATAAGGGCTCTGCATGTGAAGAAAAAGATGCGTCCTCTAAACAGTATTCTTTACAGCCATCCCAACCTTTACCGATTTCGCAGGCTTCAAAAAAACTGCTAGCTGTTGCTCTCATATCAGACATAATTTCCTCGTAATGAGTGATGGTATCTAAACTATACCCCGCAGGTCTGGTACCAGAAAGGTATTGCTATCTAAGCCACCCTCTTCTCCAAGCAGAGGGGGTGGTACTAGTTCCATAGTATCTCGCTCCAGAGCAAACGTGCTCGTATAAGTGTTGATCCATTATATGGCAGTCATATCAGTGGTGCTCCGGCATAAGTTGCGGATATTCTGAGGTCAGGGGCATTCTTGGGCATGAAGAGAACCCTAGTACTCGCTCTCGCTCTGATATAGGGATCGGGTATGGCAAACCAATCCCACAGAGAACCTTAAACATCTGAGTGATAAGCAATTGAATAATGTTTCTCGAAGGACTTTTCTAAGCACCGCCGGACTGGCAATCGCTAGTGCTGCCCTCCCGCCGATGGCATACAGTGCTGAAATGAGCCACCGCGCTCGGATTGAGGCCGCCTTGGCGAACCTCCCAACTGACCGCACCCCGCTGAGCTTTTGGTGGCACTGGGCAAACCAAGATCGTTCGCCTAGACGCCTAGCAGAATTAGCAGTTCGCCTTCAGCAGCGGCTTGATATGGACTTCGTCAAGTTCTCTCCGTACGGCCTGTATTCTGTTGTGGATTGGGGTGTCCAACTAAATGTCCGAGGGGGATCGAATACACCAATCCTCGCGGAAAGTCCGATTCAAAAGCCTGACGACTGGCTTAAGATCACGCCGGTTCGAAGCGACGCTGGTGAATATCTAATTGTACTTGAAGCTCAGCGTATTGCCCTTGAAATGCTTAACGGTGATGTGCCATTTGTGCAGACGGTATTTTCACCACTGACATCAGCATCGAAGATTGCGGGACCCGGCAAGCTGGTGCAGTACATACAGGACTCACCAAGACAAGTACATGCCGCCCTCGAAGCTATTACCGAAACTAGCCGAAGCTTCGTCGAACGGGTTGTCTCTGGTGGGGCTGACGGGGTCTTTTTCGCGAATCAATGGGCAGGTGTCGACCTTCTAACACCGGATCTCTACAACGAGTTTTCCAAACCGTACGACTTGCAGATGCT
>CAWVZF010000147.1:0-3230 GCA_963934665.1 uncultured bacterium
GGGCGGTGAAATTCCGTTTCGGGCGTTTGACGATCTGCTTTACGAGTATTCATGCCACGAAGGAAACTATGCTCTCACAAACATCCTGAGTGGGGCACGATATCAAGAACGACAACGCGAAGGCAACCAGTTTGAACAGAGGTGAGTAACATGAGATCAAGATTGACCTACGGGACCCTAGCTATTGGCACACTAGCACTACTCCTATACACAGTGCCGGCTGTTGCACACCACGCCTTTGGGGCAGAGTTCGATGCGAATGCCCCGCTTCGGATACAAGGCAACATCGTTAGGCTCGAATGGGTGAACCCTCACTCTTGGATTCATCTTGAGGTGTCGATGATGGTGGCTGGGACCGACACAATTGTGCCAACAGGATCAGAGAAGGAAGTATGGATGGTTGAAGGTGGCACGCCGAACGTCCTGGTGAGGCGCGGCCTACGTCGTGAATGTCTACCGATTGGGACCGAGCTGGTCGTGGATGGCTACCAAACGAAGGACCGCAGGCTCAAGCGGGCCAACGGACGAGATGTCACTTTCCCTGACGGAAGAAAGTTCTTTATGGGGTCATCAGGTACCGGGGCACCAGACGACGGGGCTGAAGCACGCGGGAGAGGTGCTGCAAGATGTTGACGGGTTTTTCCAGCACAGGATGCTCGTGGGTTAGTTTTGCAGCCCTGTAGAACTAACCTCTTGCCTGGATCACTAGCAGAACAAATCACAGTGGGCTTGGATTATACAGTAGATACTCGAGGGCGCTGATCATGAAGATCAAAGTGCAAGACTTACCATCTCTACCTCTACTTCTAAGCTTCGTGCTATTCCCAACTATCACTGCAGCTCAACAAGGTGCACCAGGTGGTGAATGGCCTGACTACGGGGGTGACCTGGGCAGCACGAAGTTTGCGCCCTTAAGCCAAATCGACAAAACCAATGTAGAAAATGTGAGCATCGCCTGGATGTGGCATTCTCCTGACGACGAACTGGTCGCTGAGAACCCGCGACTGCGCCCGGGTGCCTTCAAGGCCACACCACTCATGGTCGACGGCGTACTATACATACAGACCTCTCTGAGTCTTCTCGCAGCGATTGATGCCGTTTCGGGGGAGCAGCTCTGGGCCTTTGACCCTCTTAGTCACGAAGCGGGACGCCCGGTCAACCTTGGCTTCAATGCACGTGGTGTTGCTCATTGGAAGGAGGGTGATGATAGCCGGATCTTCCTAGCAACCGGGGACTCACACCTTTGGGCGCTTGACGCCACAACGGGAACTCCAATAGATGACTTTGGAAGCAGTGGTCGCATACGATTACGAGAGGGGTTACGTCGACCGGTCCCGGAACGCAGCTACGGAGTCATGTCTCCCCCGCTGGTGGTAGGTGACGTTGTAGTCGTTGGATCATCGATCTCCGACGGCCCACGGTACATGACGGCTCCCCCAGGTGACATCCGTGCTTTTGATGTCCGGACTGGTGAACAACGCTGGATCTTTCACACCGTACCCCAGGAAGGCGAACTCGGAAACGACACCTGGGAAGATGGCTCCTGGGAATACACAGGGAACACGAATGTTTGGACGATCATGAGCGCCGATGAAGAGCTGGGCTTGGTCTACCTACCGATCGGTACTCCCACAAACGATTGGTACGGAGGACACCGGCTCGGGGACAACCTCTTTGCCGAAAGCTTGGTGGCTCTAGAAGCATCAACCGGACGCTACATCTGGCATTTCCAGATGGTACATCACGGTGTTTGGGATTACGACCCACCAGCAGCTCCAATCCTACTCGATATCAATGTGGACGGTCGACCGATTAAGGCAGTAGCACAGCTGACCAAGCAAGGATTCGTATTCGTCTTTGACCGAATCACCGGCGAACCGGTCTGGCCCATCGAGGAGCGGCCCGTCCCCCCATCAAACGTGCCCGGGGAGAGACTGTCTCCAACACAACCCTTCCCGACCCGTCCGGCACCCTTTGAACGGCAAGGCATCTCCGTTGACGACTTAATCGATTTCACACCCGAACTCCGTGCGGAAGCAGTAGCTATCCTTCAACGTTCCGATCACGGACCTCTCTATCAGCCACCGTCGGAAAGAGGAACACTCAACCTTCCCGGATGGTTTGGCGGTGCAAATTGGTTTGGTGCTTCAGTCGATCCACAAACTGGTATGCTATATGTCCCCTCAAGGACAGGTGCCATACATGTCCAACTCGTGCCAGGAGACCCGGAGCGATCTGATTTCCGTTACATGCGAGGACGCGCTCAGTCTACCGCCGGAGAAGCGTTGATTCCTCGCCTAAAACCTCCTTATTCGCGGCTGACAGCAATCGACATGAACACGGGAGATCATACCTGGCAGATCCCTCTCGGTGACGGGATCCGGCAGCGGCTGATTGATTCTGGTGTACCAGACCCTGGACCACTGGGTGGTGGTGGATTTACGGGCCCCCTGCTGACTGAAACCATTCTCTTTATCGGACACAATGGCGCACGAGACGGTGCTAGCGGTGGGCCAGCCCTTCTTGCACTGGACAAACAAACTGGACAAACAATCCACGCGATTGAACTGCCGCGGGGTGGTACGGGTACTCCGATGACCTATATGGCTGACGGACGCCAGCACATCGTCCTTGCATTCGGGAGTGGCACTGAAGCAGGTCTCATGGGTCTTACGCTTAGATAATCAAGCCTGAGTTCTAGTATCATTACCCAAGTGATCACAATCGCAGAACCTATTTGACATGAATCTACTCGACTTACCTACACTTCTTATGGGTGCAGCTGGTGGTGCATCAGCCATCTATCTATTCATGCGTCTCCGCCTGAAACAAAAAGAACAAGAGCTTCTGACTGCACGGGCACTGCTTTCTAATGAGCAGGACAAGTCATTGGCCATCGAAAAGATCGAAAAGCAACTGAAGGATACTTTCGGTGCAGCAGCTGCGGATGCGCTCAAGAACAACAACGAAGCCTTTATTCAGTTGGCCCAACAGACATTCCAGACCCAGCACGAAAGTACCAAGGGGGAACTAGACCAGCGGGCTAAATCTGTTTCAGAGTCACTTGAGCGTTTCGATAAAAACTTAAATCAGTTGCATAAGGCTCATGGCGGACTAATGAGTCGGATTGATGGGTTAGGAAAGGAAACTGAGAACTTAGTCAGCGCTCTTCAAACCCCTAAAGTCATAGGCAATTGGGGTGAGATGCAGCTTCGCAAAGTCGTAGAAAT
>CAWVZF010000148.1:0-3214 GCA_963934665.1 uncultured bacterium
AGGTACACACAATTCTTGCATTCGCTGCGAGATGAGGATTTGCCCATTGGATTGGATGTTTGGGTTGTCGCCGGGGATCGTGCTCCCGCAGTAGTGTCAGACCAGCTACAAGTCGGTATCGAAGGTTACGCCGGCCAGGACTGGTTTTGGGCACTGGAGGGCTACGCACGCACTTTCAATGGGGTTGTTGCAGTGAATGGTGCTGACGATCCGAACGACGAGTTTGATGACATTCTAGCTGGTGAGGGGCTCTCGTACGGTGCTGATCTACTCGTCCGCAAAGAAGCCGGCACACTCACTGGTTGGGCCACGCTGTCCTTTCTCAAGGCTGATCGCACTTTCCCCGATACCTATTCACCGTTCATCCCCCAACCGGACGTCACTTACCCACCAATCTTTGACCGGAGGATCGATTTTGATCTGGTGCTCAGGTATCCGTTACCGGGCGGGTGGGATGGTGGACTCCGCTGGAATTTCGGTACCGGAATTCCTTATACGAGACCGATTGGAGCACACCGGTATTATTTGCCTGATTTCCTTAGAGAGCAGGGGCTTCTCGACAGGGATGGGAACGCAGTTGTGCTCGGCGGCCGCAATGGATCTCGCTATGCGCCCTACCACCGGTTGGACTTGAGTTTCCGCAAGACCTTTGAGAAGACCTGGGGTAGTCTGGTCCCGTACCTAGACCTCGTGAACGTGTACAACAGAAAAAACGTTCTCTTCTATTTCTTCGATTACAGGGCAAGGCCTCCCACCCGATCTGGAATATCTATGTTTCCGATCCTTCCGACGTTTGGTTTTGAGGTGCGGTTCTAATGATACGTCAACGCACTGTAGTGAGCTTGCTGCTGGTCTTGGCTTCAGCCGGTTGTAGCATCCAAGAAACACTGATCGTCGAATTGGAGGACTTGGTTGTAGCAGAGGTCCACGTTGAAATAGGCGGCGCGCTTCTCGGTGGCAATCGAGTTATGGCGTTCTTACATCGTACTCTTGGCACCTCAGTTCCTGGTGCCGGTGTTGTCATTACACGTGGAGGCACGTCTAGCGTAGAGCTTCAGGAAGCTGATCAAGATGCTTGCTATCAAGATAGGAGGACGAGGGGAACGTGTTATGTGGCCTCGCAGGAAGTGGCTGACAAGTTTCAGCCGGGCGAACAGCTTGAATTAACCATCGAACTCAGTGACGGCCGTACCCTTCGTAGTGCGACAACGATTCCAGGAGAATTTACACTAACAGGCATTGAGGATGGCTCTCGGTGCCTGCTACCAGTAGACACGCCGCTCACTGTTCAATGGTCCAGGTCAAATGACACCTGGGCTTACATAAGTGAAACCCTAATTGTCGGTCTAGAAAACAGTCTTTCAGGAGCTGTGGCTTCTGTGAATGAGGCAGACTCGCTCTGGCTCTTGGGGTTATCGCTGTCAGCCAGTGATACGACAATAGTGTTCCCTACGGAGTTTGGGATCTTTCAACGGTTCGATCTGGATGCAGAAATAGCAGCTCAGCTACAGAAGGGCCTCACACCAGGGACTCAGGCGTCTGTGACCGTTACCGCAGCAAATCGTAACTATGCGAACTGGGCTCGCGGTGGAAATTTCAATCCGTCGGGTAGGGTATCGATTCCGAGCGTGACCGGAGACGGCACGGGTGTTTTTGGTGCGAGCGTAACCCGGACATTTGAAATGGTTGTGAACCCTGATTCGTCTGGAGCTGCCTACGAACTACCCGCCTGTCCAACTTCGTGAGCGCAAGCTCAGCTGGTCGATAGACTACGCTCGGCCAAGAGCTCCTGGACTCGGAACGCTAGCTGCTTCACAGTCGCGGAATCTTGGTGGCCTCCGGGTATCGTTATCTCAGCATATTCCCGACTCGGCTCGACAAATTTATGATGCATAGGTAGCACGGTACTCTCGAATTGCTGAATCACGGACGCTGGGTTTCGCCCTCTTTCACCTGAGTCGCGTTCCAATCGCCTCTCCAGCCGCTTTTCGACATCCGTATCAACGAAGACACAAATATCCATGAGCTTGCGCAGCTGTTCATGTGCGAGAGCGAGGATGCCATCCAAGATCAGGACCTGGGAAGGCTCCAATTGTATTGTGGATGAAGATCGAGTGTGTGTGGAAAAATCGTAGGAAGGTGCATCTACCGAGTTTCCAGCGATCAAGGTCATAACGTGCTTGACCAAAAGTTCTGTCTCGAGGCTAGACGGGTGATCGAAGTTTACTTCAGTCCTGTCTTCTAACTCCAAATGAGAGAGGTCGCGGTAATACCAGTCGTGGTGGATGACGGTGGTGATCCCGGGACCGAGCAGGTGCACAAGTTCTGCTACAATCGTTGACTTACCTGAGCCGCTACCTCCTGCGATGCCAACTATAACTGGGTGTGCACTCAACCTTACTCCTCTTGGAGTTCAACGTAGATTCGTCTGGCTAACTCAGTCTTGACCGCGAGGGGTGGTCCTTGGCTGTCTCCTACCACAATGTCGACCACACCTTCGACCTGTGGCCCTTCATTAACCAGTACGTTGACTCCCGGAAGAAGTCCGTCGGCAGCCATCGTTCTCAGCTCTTTTGCTTCTTCATCTCGAACCGCCTGAATGCGCAATCTGGCTCCTGGAGCTGCATCGGCTAATGTCGCAAGATCCATCTGCTCTATATCACCCGTTTTTGTGGGGATAGGGGCGCCATGGGGGTCATGGCTGGGATAGCCCAGAGCGCTTGCCATGCGTTCTACAAGATCATCCGAGGCGGCGTGCTCCAGACGTTCAGCTTCGGCATGAACATCATCCCAAGGATAGCCTAGTTGCTCGCAAAGGTAAGCCTCAATGACCCTGTGTCGCCGCAGCACCCTGAGGGCTTCACGGTGACCTGCTTCGGTAAGGCGAACACCCCGATATGGTACGTGCTCTAGAAGCCCTATCTCAGCCAGACGCTTAACCATTCCGGTCACGGAAGCAGGTTGGATCTCTAGTGCTTCAGCGATCGCGCTTGTTGATGCCGGTTCCTCCCCTCGAGAGAGGTCGTAAATCGCCTTAAGGTAGTCTTCGATCGAGCGCGACAGTGGGCTTGGTATCATGAATCGAAGCTATCTCCAGCCAAAATCAGCGTCGAGGTCAACGGCTATGAAGGTGCCCTTGCTAAGAAATGTGATTTTAGTCTCCAAGCACCCATGCAAAAATCAGAGGGGCAACAATTGAAGCATCAGAGTTGAT
>CAWVZF010000149.1:0-3181 GCA_963934665.1 uncultured bacterium
GCGACATTCGGGTAGACGAGTTCAACATCGACATCTGCTATAGCGGTGGCCAGAAGTGTATCGGCGGTCCAGCGGGCATCTCATGCATCACCCTGAACGATCGAGCGATGTCCCTTATAGAGAGCCGTACCAAGTCTGTCGACACCTGGTATCTCGATCTGGCTCTCATCTGTAAGTACTGGTTTGGTGAGAGAGCTTATCACCACACTGCACCGGGCCCGATGGTCTTTGCACTTCGCGAAGCACTCCGAATGATTCAGGAGGAAGGGTTGCAGGAACGCTTTGCTCGCCATCAAAGGTGTGGTGACCTGCTCAAGAAGGAATTGACAGGGATGGGCCTTGAATTGTTCGGGGATCCGGCGCATCGACTACCGATGTTGACGTGCGTTCTTATCCCTGACGGTGTCGACGACGCTGTAGTAAGAAAACGGCTCCTAGACGAATACCGGATCGAGATCGTAGGTGGATTTGGTCCGCTCAAAGGGAAGGCATGGCGTATTGGTCTGATGGGGTACAGCTGTCAGGAGCGTCATGTCCATTACCTGATCGCAGCGCTTCAGGAGATTCTCGGTCGCTAGCCTTTATGAGCCTCCACGGAAGCGATAGTTCTATCAACAAAGCGTTGATAGTCGCAGAGATGTGATATGGCTTTAAAAGGAGGATCTAAGACTCAGTGTCCTGCTTATCCATATTCATGTAAGATGCACATGCAATATTCGTAAGTGAGTTGATATGGACCGGCGCACACTCCTAAAAACTGGTGGTATGGGCATCTTGGGTCTCGGCCTGGGAGGTTGTTTCCGAGGTTCGGCATCATCTTTGTCGCCGTACAAGCTGCTCCCTCCACTCAATGTTGCCTGGAATCGAGTGATACACACCACTGTGGGTCTCCGACCCCACAGGCCATCGGGCTTTGTGCTCAGAGCGGAGCAGTTCGGTGATAAGACCCTGATCCACAATTATGGACACGGTGGATCGGGTATGTCGCTATCCTGGGGTACAGGATCTATGGCTGCAGACCTCGCGCTAGAGAGTGAACTCCGCGAAGTGGCTGTTATCGGATGTGGGGTCGCTGGTTTGACGACTGCGAGACAGCTACAACGTCGAGGCTTCTCAGTGACGATTTATGCGCTCTCGGTCCCTCCAGATACCACGTCAAACATGTCCTTGGCTGCATGGACTCCAACTTCGGGCCTAGTTGATCGAGGACGTCGAACGTCTGCATGGGACCTTCAGCTCAGGCAGGCAGCAAGGATTGCCTACAGGCAACTTCAACTCCTTACCGGTCCGGAATACGGAATTTCATGGATCGATAGTTACGCTCTGAGTGACTCAGCTCCGAGGGAGCGTTCAACACGGGAGGATCAGGATCCATTGCTTCCCTCTGACTTGAGGCTCCCAACGGTGGTTCTGGGACCTGGGGAACATCCCTTCCCGACGCGCTACGCAAGTCAACGTGTCACGTTGCGGATTGAGCCATCCATTTATCTGGATGCCTTGGTGCGCGACGTCATGCGATTCGGTGGGCGCATAGTGATTAGGAAGTTCGATACTCCTAGAGACCTTATGACGCTCGATGAGTCGATTATTATCAACTGCACGGGACTCGGATCACATGACTTGTTCGGAGATACAGAGCTGGTACCCCTGAAAGGGCAATTGACGCTTCTGGTGCCGCAGCCGGAGGTGAACTATGCGACGTTCGGGGGCCTTCAGGGGACTGGTGGATTTATCCACATGCAGCCACGTAGTGATGGGATTGCCCTGGGAGGCACTTCGGAAGAGGGCAATTGGTCGCTTGAGCCAGACGAGAATGCTCGGCAACGCATTGTTGAAGCACACCGTGCCTTGTTCGCAGCGATGAGGGGTAGTCCGAGCTCAGGGTCAGCGATATCGCTTTCTTAGCGTTGTGAAGTACTGAGGTCGACAAGTTGACTCTTCGAATAAAGCAAGTGGATGGGTGGAGCGGTACAGCGCGCTTTGTCGATGTATCCTGGAAGGTCCATGCTCGAGAGAATTCTGCCTGGGTCCCCCCTCTCCGTGCAGTAGTTCGCGGCGTTTTAGATCGGGAAAAGAACCCATTTTATCAGTCTGCTGAGAGAGGCTTGTTCATCGCAGAACGAGCAGGTCATCCTGTCGGTCGGGTCGCAGCCATACGGAATGGTTGGCATAACGAATATCATGGAGATCGGGTTGGCTTCTTTGGTTTCTTTGAGTGTAGGGATGACCAGGAAGCAGCAGGTGCGCTCATGGAGAGGGCTGGACAGTGGCTGCGAGAAAGAGGTCTCGAGACAGCGAGAGGACCGGTAAACCCTTCTATGAACCACGAATGTGGACTTCTGGTAGATGGGTTTGATCGCGAAGCCGTAATCATGACACCGTGGACGCCACCGTACTATGAGCGTTTGCTTGAGAGTAGTGGCTATATGGGTGTCAAAGACCTACTGGGCTACCGTCTCATCCAGGGATCGGAGTTCGGTTTTCCGGATCGTATGAAGAAGGTGGTTGAGCGGAAGCTTGCCCGGACGAAGTTGGTATTTCGCGAATGGGATTTTAGCCGTTTTGAACAGGAAGTCAGGGTTTTCCATAAGTTGTACTGCGATGCTTGGGCAGATAACTGGGGCTTCGTACCACCTTCTTGGGGGGAATTTTGGCACCTTGCGAAGGATCTTCGTTCGGTCTTACACCCTCGGTTCGCGTGCATCGCTGAAGTCGATGGAGAAGCGGTCGGATTCGTTGTAGTTGCTCGAGATATCAATCGCGTGCTCCGCCGCATACCCTCAGGGCGCCTGTGGCCATGGAACATGGTTCGCCTTTTCTTAACGCTACCGAGAGTACTCAGCGGCCGCATCATTCTGTTAGGGCTCAGGCGTGACTACCGGAACCGTGGCTTTTTCTCGTTACTGATGCACGAGGTAGCTCGCCGAGCCGTCGAAATAGGAGCTGAAGAAGCAGAAGCCTCATGGATCCTTGAGGAGAATGAGGCACTAGTTTCTCCGTTGCGGTCACTTGGACTTGCTCCACACAAACGATGGCGCATTTACGAGAAGCCGCTGAGAGAGTGTTGAACGTGAATGGGCCACGGAGGTTCAGCTGAAGATTACACTATTGGCTGAATACTACCTTCCGAGACTCGGGGGGGTTGAGCATCTGATCGATGATCTGGCTCATACGCTTGCTG
>CAWVZF010000150.1:0-3174 GCA_963934665.1 uncultured bacterium
CTCAGGAATCTTCCATCAAGCAAACTGCTACACCTCCCCAGAGACTTGCATACGAACTTTATGACTTGGTACCTGACGACCACCGGCAGCCCTACGACATGCAATCGATCCTTGAGTGCATTCTGGATGGAGAACCGCTCCAGGAGTTTCAGCCTGACCATGCCCAAGAGATTCTATGTGGGACTGGTTCACTTGCCGGGCACGCGGTAGGAGTAATCGCGAACGCTCGTGGCACATTCAAGAGTGCCGATGAAGACTCTATTCGTTTTGGCGGCGTCATTTATGCGGCTAGTGCTCGTAAAGTGGCATATTTCATCGAAACCATGAATCGGCAAGGAACCCCGATCTTGTTTGTGCAAGATGTTTCGGGCTTCATGGTTGGGGCTGAAGCAGAGCATTCGGGAATTATTCGAGCAAGTGCCGAACTTGTGGAGGCAATGGCTACGGCTAAGGTCCCCAAGATAGTGCTGACTCTTAACCACGCTTCGGGTGCTGGGTACTATGCCATGGGAGGGCAAGGATTCGATCCAGATTTCATCTTGTCACTACCTACTGGACGTATGGGAGTCATGGAAGCCGAAAGTGCGGTGTCGGCGATTTTTAGCTCCCAACTTCAGGAAGTCAGAGAGAAGGGGTTGGATCCCGGACCTGAATTGACCACTGAAATGGACCGGATTCGCGCTGAATACGAAGAGGAACTTGACGCGCGTTTTGCGGCGGCCCGAGGGTTCGTCGACGCTATCCTCTTACCTGAAGAACTACGTGAAACCTTGGGTGTGCTCCTCCGAGCTTCAATGAATAATCCTGGTCCTCATATAGGGCCATTCCAACTCCAGGATAAGTAGCAGTGATCCAGGGTTAGATCATGACAGAGAGCCATTTGTCACACGAGTTCATAAAGATTTAGGAGACGCACCTGTATCTCTTTTTAGACCGTTCCGGAAGATCTCATCAATTCCTAGAGTGGAGAATCCGAGTTTTCATTGGGGGTGCCTTCATTGCATTGGTAGGCATCTACTTTGATGAGCAGTGGATGACGGGATTAGCGATTATAGTTCTGATGGCAGGGGTTCTTACACGGTTTCTGCCCTCGATTTACTCAAGGAAACCAGATCCGGATTCTTCGGAGGATAACGCTGGGACAAGTTCCTAATGCGGGCTCTGGTCGATTCTGCGTTAGT
This sequence comes from uncultured bacterium, assembly GCA_963934665.1. Lineage (GTDB taxonomy): Bacteria > Gemmatimonadota > Gemmatimonadetes > Longimicrobiales > Gaopeijiaceae > UBA1142. Next base: position 1,182 of record CAWVZF010000150.1, read on the forward strand.
TTCTATGGTGAGAATTTGCCTTATCGTGGGAAGTCTGATTATAGAGCTTTCCGCTTAATCGATTAAAAGCGGCTGATAGTTGCTTTACCTCATGCAGTTGATGGAGAGGATGAGGCAACAGAAATAAATATTGAAGTAAAAACTTGGAGTCGACCTGCTGCGATAGAGGAGTGGTATTCAACGGGTGATTACAACCTTTGAATACTGACCCAATCGCGCCCGGCGCTCCGGATACTGGCCGGTGGCCTAATTCGTTGCCCAGAAATCTGGGCAGGGGGTTTGGTACGCGCCCGGTGCCGGTTCGGGTGAGGCAGGGATGACCGAACACTGGAGAGAATATTGAGGAGAGAAATCCTCGTGAGTGCGATGCCCAAGGAGTCTTGGGTCGCGCTACTAGAAGACGACAAGCTTGTCGAAGTTATGTTGGAACGCCCCGACCAAGACCGGATCATCGGGGGCATATACTTGGGACGTGTGGAAGCTGTGCTTCCTGGCATTCAGGCGGCATTTGTCGATATAGGTACCGAGAAAGCTGGTTTCTTACACGCTTCTGACCTGATACATGATGAAGACTCCGAAGAAGAGAACGGAAGGGGTGGCGGTAGGAGGCGTTCTAGGTCGAGAAAATATCCGCCGATCCAGGATCACGTCCAAAAGGGTCAAACCCTCCTGGTCCAGGTAACCAAAGAGGCTATCAGTTCAAAGGGTCCAAGGATCACAGCCCAGATTTCTCTTCCAGGGCGCTTTTTGGTTTACATGCCACATTCGGATAATGTCGGCGTAAGCCGTCGGATCGAAGACAGAGGCCAGCGCACAAAGCTGCGCCGAATGGCAAAGAAGATCCTTCCACGCGACAGCGGCGGAATCATTATTCGGACCGTCAGTGAAGAGGTGACCGAAAAAAAGATTGAGCATGAGTTTAAACATCTCCGCGAGAGCTGGAATAAGGTTTTAACAGGTTCGAAGTCCCAGGAAGCGCCCGCCCTGGTACATCGTGGTGCACAACTGATCGATGGAGTGATCCGGGATCTATTTAGCGACAAATTTGACGCTGTTAAAATCGATTCTAAGGCTATCTATAATGAGGTCTTAGAGTATGTGAAAAGTGTAGATCCAGAACTCTCTGATCGGGTGCACTTACATAAAGAACAGGAACCCCTTTTCGACAAGTATGGGGTTGGGGAAGAAATCCAAAGAGCGTTTGAAAGGAAGGTTACCCTGAAATCGGGTGGGCACATTGTAATTGAGCCGACGGAGGCTCTTGTATCAATCGACGTCAATACCGGTCGATTCACGGGGAAAGGGAAAAAAAGAGACCCTGCGAAAACAATTTTGCAGACCAACCTTGGTGCGGCACGAGAGATAGCAAAACAGCTGCGGCTAAGAGATATCGGTGGAATCATTGTCGCGGATTTCATCGACATGGAATCAAAGGCTCATCGTGATCAGGTTCTTCATGAGCTGAAGACTCACCTTGGCCGTGATCGCGCTCGAACTAAAGCGTTTGAAGTATCAAATCTTGGCTTGATCGAGATGACACGACAGCGTGTGCGCCCCTCACTTTTCAACTCGTTAACATCAGTCTGCACATCATGTAGGGGCGTTGGGCGTGTTTATACGCCGGCGACGGTATTACGCCAGATTGAACGGAGTATCCGGAGAGTAGCATCTGCTAAAGAAGAAAAGAGAATTGTCGTGCGATTGCACCCGGAAGTTGCCCTGAGGGTCGTTGAGAAGGAACCTGGACTACTAAAGAGACTTCGCAGCCGCACTCGTCTGGACTTGAGTTTCCGCGATGACCCACTTATCGGGTTGGATGAATTCAGGCTTCTTTCGGGGCCTTCCGAGACTGATGTCACTCGCAAGTACGAAGTAGCCTAACTCTTTCCCATTGTGCCTTGACCAATATTCCGGACCTATCGATAGTTACGGGCTTTGGATTGAAGGCCATTTAGTAAGACTTCAGGAAGCCTATATGTACGCGGTGTTCCAG
>CAWVZF010000151.1:0-3052 GCA_963934665.1 uncultured bacterium
GTTGGCTTCCGCGCCAGTTCATTCCTGAATCCCCAGCTCCATCGACGACCCCTCCAATCACCACTACATCCCCAACCACGATAGGACCAGAGGACCAACTAAAAGAACGTGCAGAAGGCGGAACCAGGTTCACTCGGCCTTGTTCTCCAAAATTGGTATAGCTGTTCCCGGTTTCAGCATCGAGTGCATACAGGTAGGCTCCCCGAACAGAGAGGATTCGCTGCTCAGTTCCATCTTCCCAGTAATCCACGCCGCGAGAACTGCGTCCAAAAGCTTCTTCTGGTGAGTCGTCGAAGGGTCCTTGGCGCCAGATGGTCTCCCCGGTTCCTGGATCAAATGCCTCGACAAGACCTAGGGCATTCGGTGCATAGAGGACATCATCAATCAGGATCGGAGTCGACCTAAGGTTTCCAGATACTGGACGATCTGGAAACCTGGAAGTAAATGCGGGATCCGTCGCAGCACGGCGCCAAAGAACACTGAGTTCTCCAACATTGCCCCCGTGGACCTGATCAAGCGGAGCGTATCTCATGAACGCTTTATTCCCGCCGAAATATCGCCATCCCTGTGGGGCCATATCGGTCTGAGCTGAGAGCGATGTAACTGCCACTGTTACAAGCCACACTACCGCAAGCGCACACAGCCGGTCTTTTTTCATGCCCTAATTCTGTCCCCTCACCCCGCGGGACTGCAACATTAGCCTTAGAGGGAGAGTCAGGGTGGACGGCGATCACTCCTGTTTGCTGATCGTGACGGTCGAGGCCACTTTTGACGTCAGTCTGCAGGACCGCACCGTATTGACTTCGGAATCGGTCCCGTCAGAGGCCGATGGCTTCTCACATCCAGCAACGGAGCCCCCATGCGTTATAGTGTTGTACTCGGTGTCGTCGGGCTGGCGTTGCTGGCATGCGCCGAACCCGAACAAGTTCAGGTCACGGATCGGATGAACCAGATGATCCCTCTCATCGAGCAGGGACTTCCGGTGCTCGGAATCGCCCACCCTCCGTATGCAGCCCGTCGACGACGTGGAGGTCGAGGCCAGGCAGGAGGCGAAGCGCCAGGCACGCCGCCGCCGGAACCGGATATTTCCGAGGCCGCCCGGGAATTGGTGGCGTACCAGCTTGGCGACTACGAGCTCAACACATATTCACCGAATTCCGTGGACCGGTACAGGGAGTTCATGCGGGCCATTGTCGCGGCGGGGGGCTCTGCTCGCACCCACCCGTTCGTCGCAAAGATTCCGATCATGCACACCGATCCCACTGGAACGACGCAGCGCCTTATCGATCAGTTGAATGACGGGCAGGTCGTGGTGGAAATGCAGGAGGTCGAGACGGTCGAGGAGGTCAATCAGGCCATCGCGGCTATGCGGTTCACGTCGCAGGGCGGAGTACGCCCCGAGGAAGGTTTCGAACGCGCCGCGGCATATTGGGGGATGACCGAGGCAGAATACCTTGAGAAGGCCGATGTCTGGCCCATCAACCCCAACGGCGAGCTTCTCATGTCCGTGATCATCGAAAGCCATGAAGGTGTCGCCAACGCCCGTGAGATCTCGGCCATGCCAGGCGTGGCTGTCGTCACCGTGGGCTCAGGAACACTCGGCGGTGTCTTCACGAGCACGAATGCCGAGGGTGAGAGAGTGCGCGACCAGGAGGGCTTCGACGCCGCTGTCGCCACAGTACTCGCAGCGTGCAAGGAGTTCAACAAGTCCTGCGGCTACCCGGCAAACAACCCTGCCCAGGTCGAAGCGCTCATGGCGGATGGCTGGGACTTCCTGATCATGCAGCGTCGCAACCAGGACTCATTCGACGCGGTTGTGACTGGCCGCCGTCTGTCCGGAAGACCGATAACGTTCTAGCTGTAGGGGGTCTTCAGCCCTCCGAAAATCTTTTTTTAGGAAACGGCATTTCAGTGGAGCTGATGTGCCGCTGAATCACGAACTAGTGTCCCTCTGCTGAAAACAGCCGGGTCATAGAGAAGCTCGGGCCTTCCAAATACTCAGGATCTCTCTTTCGCGGGCTGCTGATACAGGCATTGGTGGATCGCCACGCTGTTCATCGGTCATAGCACCTGAGTGATACCACTCCAAAGTGTCTAGTGCCGTGACGGCAATAGAGCGGTAGGTAAGCCCAGCATCCTTGGCTCGAGCCACAGAAATTCGTTGGGATCCAAAGTTGTTTCCCACCGGCATGATCCAGGGGATCGCAAAAGTGAAGTTATGCTCAGTTAGAAACTCGTAGTCCTCAATCCAGGTATAGCTCACTTCAGCAGAAGTTATAGCCTGCATCCCATCAATGAACGCCTCCATAGTCAGGGGTGAAGCCGGACCGGTAGCATTAAATACCCCGTGGATCTGGTTCTCTAGGAGATGAACGATCCACTCTGTAAGGTCCCGCACATCTATCTGTTGAACCAGATCATGTTTCTTACCCGGCACTAGGACTTCACCGCCCCGACGGAAACGCTCTGGCCAGTATGTACCCCGATGCGTCATGTCCAGCGGGCCCACTATATACCCGGGTCTTACCACACATGTCCGATCCCCGAAAGCTTTATGGACCTCTATTTCAGAAAGCGCCTTCATCACACCGTACGAGGAGGTTGAACTCCGGCCTGTGGAGGACTCCTCAAGTACCGGGTCCGTGTCCTCAGTGATCTCCGTAGTCAGGTAGGGATAGTAGACCCCTGTCGAGGAGATATAGAGATATGTTCCCACTGCGTCGCGAAGAAGTTCTGCCGAATTTCGCGTCCACTCCACGTCCCTTCCAGAAGCATCGATCACTGCGTCCCAACTTCGTCCCTGCAGTGCTGAGAGGTCCTCCCCTCGATCACCAATCAGGTGCTCTACCTGTTCAAACGAGTCCTGAAAAAGCCCGGGCTTGCTTCGGCCTCGCGTGAAGATTGTGACCTCGTGACCACGCTCGATTGCATAGCGCACATGATGGGGGCCAGTGAAGGTGGTTCCTCCCAAAATCAGGATCTTCAGAGAACGCCCAGCCTGTGACAGAGATCCTTCCCCTCCGGTAATCGTCTCCTCTCGTGCAGGACTACA
>CAWVZF010000152.1:0-3046 GCA_963934665.1 uncultured bacterium
GGGCCAAACTTCTTTCAGCGACCGGTATACATAACGATGTGGGGCGTGGGAATGTTGTTTTTTGTTGTCACGTTCATAGAGCAGCATTTGTATCTGATACCGAGTTTTTTCGCGAATCCCGTGCAAGATCTCCAGGTGCAGTGGAAGGCAACAGGCACACTCGTGGGAAGCTTTAATCTCTTTGTCTACGGCTCGGTTATTTACATCGGAGAACGCATCAGCCGTAATCCTAGTTATGGCCACTCGAAGATCGCATATGCTCTATTTGCAGTTGGTCTACTCAACTCGTTCACAAATTTTGCACACCATACATACCATTTGCCTCAGGATCACTTGGTGAAGTGGATATCGTTTGTGGTTTCGATGGCTGAGATCACGGTTTTGTGTAGAGCCGTCTACGACGTCTGGGGGTTGGTAAGCGTAACTAAACACGGTGAGTTCTGTGCGACCCGAGAAAGCTTTGCAGCATCAAAATACTGGACAGTCTTCATCCTTTTTTCAGCAATCCTGATTTCGATTCCTCCACTTAACGCGATAATACACGGGACATATGCGGTCACCGGACACGCGATGGGTGCCACTATCGGTATCGACACCATGATTCTGCTGGGTGCAATTATCTGGATTCTGGGAGAACACCTTCGTGTGAGAGAGGGGGATTCCGCTGCCGAGAGTCTTAACACAGCGGGAATGCGCAGGATTGTGGTTTGGCTGAACTTAAGTGTGGCGGCGTTGGTTGTATGGCTACATGTCTCAGGGGCTGTAACAGGGGTAACACGAGCGATCCTTAGTCCGGGTGAACCCTACGTGCCTCCGGCATGGTTAGCAGGCTCGAATGGAGTCCTTTTCGCAGGTACTGGCGTTGTTGCTGCAGTGTTTTTCGGTGCTCTTTTATGGCGACTCTGTCCGATTGCTTTCCGTTATTGGTGGGTCAGTGAAAAACGTGCTTAGTCGATATGCAAAGTGGTTTGACTAACGAAGCTCAATTTTCGGAAGTAGCCGGAAAAGCCAAAGAATTGCTAAGGCTGCTGTTGTAATGCAGAGAATCGATAAGGTGCTACGTCCGTAGAGGGCGTAACCGGTCCCAAACAGTGCACCATAGATTGCGATACAACCCAGGAACCATGCCAGAAATGCTGCAGTTGGACTCGAGCCGTCTGGATCAGGTTCTAGGCCAAGCCCAGCCCCTCTCCATCCTCCACCCATGGGTCGTATGAGTTGGTGAAAGCTTTTTAAAGTTTCCGGACTCGCTGGAGGCGTCAGTAGTGTTACGGTGACCCATCCGATGGATGTTAAGAGCACTCCAAAGACGAGCTGAAATGAGGGCTCTAGAGCCTCCAGCCCGAGCATGTTTGTGTGAACAAACTCGAAGTACACAGCGATGAGAAATGATATGATCATCGCGGAGATTTCACTCCAAGCATTAATGCGCCACCAGAACCATCGAAGAAGGAATACCAAGCCCGTCCCAGCTCCAATTTGGAGAAGAATCTGGAACGCCTGCAACGCATTTTCGAGCCAAAGCGAAACGATTCCAGCGAGTACAATCAGCCCAATTGTTGCTAGCCGAGCCAGCCGGAGGTAGTGGCGATCCTCTCGATCAGGTGATACAAAACGACGATACCAGTCATCGATAATATAGGATGCTCCCCAGTTGAGATGAGTACTAATTGTTGACATATATGCTGCCGCCAGAGAAGCCACGACGAGCCCGAGAAGTCCGGAGGGTAAGAAGACCAGCATTGCCGGATATGCTAAATCATGTCGCACGATAGAAGGGTCGACTGTTGGGAAAGCTGCTTGTATAGAATCGAGTGTTGGGTAAACGATCAAAGAAGCGAGTGCCACAATGATCCACGGCCATGGTCGCAGGGCGTAGTGGGCTAGGTTAAACCAAAGGGTAGCCTTAAGGGCATGAGATTCATTTTTCGCCGCAAGCATCCGCTGCGCTACATAGCCCCCCCCTCCGGGCTCGGCACCTGGGTACCAGGTGCTCCACCATTGGACTGCTATTGGAATGATAAAAATTGCAGTGGCACTATGCAGGTCTGTGAAGTCAGGAAGTAGCGAAAGTTTGCCTGCTAGTTCGGGGTTAGTGAATAGACCATTTAGTCCACCCACCGCAGGTTGTTGCACCGCATAGTATGCAGCTGCAAGTGATCCAGTCATTGCGACGATGAATAGCAGTAGGTCCGTGACTACAACTCCCCAAAGCCCAGATGTAGCGGAGTATAGGGCTGTTACAGTTCCTGCAATTAGTATGACTTCATACTTGGATACACCCAAAAGGATGCCACCGATCTTGATCGCAGCGAGAGTCACCGTAGCCATGATCATCACATTGAAGAAGATGCCCAGGTACAGAGCGCGGAAACCACGCAGAAAAGCTGCCGGACGTCCGGAGTAACGGAGTTCGTAGAATCCTACATCCGTACGGATATTTGATCGGCGCCAAAGTTGTGCATAAAAGAAGACTGTGCACATTCCACTGATGCCCATCGCCCACCAGATCCAGTTCTCACTGACACCTCCTGTTCGTACTAGATCTGTTACCAAGTTTGGAGTGTCAGTGGAAAAAGTAGTGGCGACCATAGAGGTGCCGAGAAGCCACCAGGGCATAGAGCGTCCACCAAGAAAAAACTCGTCAGTCTGGCGGCTTGCACGACGCGCAAAGTACAGACCCGTTACGAGTGTTACAGTGATGTACAGGCAGACGACGATCCAATCCAACTGGGTCAACTGCATGTACTAGACGCTCCCATATCTTCTATGGTGCACTATGCAACTAGTGGAACAAAGCCGTCAGCAAGCGGTCGGTGATAGACACCTTGATCAATTTGGTTCAGTAGCATGGTCTGGGCTTGGTCTTTATCCGAGGCGTGCGTTACTCCAAACCACTTATCCTTTGCATGAAGAACATGCATAGAGGTTGAGCCAATTTGAATCTGTCCGTTCACTGCGGTGGACAGCAGAAATTCCTGCGATGTGTCGGATGCGTGGTATTCAAGGAAGTTCCTGAACTGTGAACGCATATGGCCGATCGTTG
>CAWVZF010000153.1:0-3045 GCA_963934665.1 uncultured bacterium
AGTAAATCGATGCGCGAGCTGTCGCTGAGATTCCGAAATGTTGCATCGCTAATTGCGCACAGTGGTGCCCAGCGCGCACAGCAATTCCTTCTGAGTCAAGAATTGTCGAGATATCGTGTGGATGAGCGTCACCGAGGGTGAACGAGATCAAGGCTGAGTGTTCGTCAGGTGACTGAGGGCCATAAATACGAATGCCATCCAGCGCGCTCATTCGCTCTAAAGCGTATCCTAGGAGTTCATGTTCATGCCTTGCAATGGCATCCATACCGACTCCAGAAAGGAAGTCGATGGCTGCTCCCATGCCTATTGCTCCAGCGATGTTGGGTGTACCGGCCTCGAATTTGTGCGGAACGGTTGCCCAACTACTCTCGTCTCGCCCGACAAAGTGTATCATTTCACCACCACCCTGGTACGGCTCCATTGAGTCGAGCAGATCTCGTCTCGCCCAAAGCACACCGATTCCAGTCGGACCGCACATTTTATGTCCACTGAAGGCGTAGCAATCTACTCCGAGATCCTGGACGTCTACCTTCATATGGACTGCTCCCTGAGCACCATCAACTAAGACAAGTGCTCCGACCTCATGCGCTGCTGCGGCAACTCTCTTCACGGGGTTCACAGTTCCAAGGGCGTTCGACACATGGCTGATTGCAACAATCTTTGTCCTGTCTGTCAGGAGCTGGGGAAGTTCATCTAAAATCCATCGTCCCTGCTCATCGAGCTCGATATACTTGATCACCGCGCCGGTCCGCCGAGCAAGAAGCTGCCAAGGGATGATATTTGAGTGATGCTCAAGCACCGAGATCAGGATCTCGTCTCCTTCGCCGACGTTGTCGAGGCCCCACGCGGTGGAAACAAGGTTGATAGCTTCAGTTGTTCCTCGGGTCCAAACGATCTCTGAAGGCTCAGCTGCCCCAACCCAACCAGCGACCTTAGCCCGTGATTCCTCATATGCTACTGTTGCACGTCTGGACAGCTCATGGATTCCACGGTGGACATTTGAATTGTCGTTTTCGTAGTACGCTTGTAGTGCGTCTAGCACGACCCTGGGCTTTTGTGAGGTGGCGGCATTGTCCAGATAAACAAGTGGTCGACCGTTGATGGACTGTTCAAGCGTCGGGAATTCCCGGCGCATTGTGACTGGATCGAATGTGGCTGTGGTCATCGGAAAATCAGCTTAGATCAATGTAGATCTCGTTGTCCTGGATCTGCACTGCAAAGGACTTAACAGGCCGTATAGCTGGCAAGCTCTTGTTGCGGCCTGTGGCGCACTCGAACCGGGCTCCGTGATAGATACACACCAAATCCTCACCTTCCAGTTCTCCATCCGAGAGCGGGTACTCCTCGTGAGAACATTCATCTTGAAGCGCATAGATGTCCCCGTCGACATTAGCGAGCACGACAGGGGTGCCTTCAACCATAACGGCCTTCAGTGTTCCGACATCACAATCGGTGACTGCTGCGACACGTACCCAGCTAGACATGAGCAGTGCAGCTGGAAGAAAGTCTCACGTGTTTTATCCTTGAGTATTGATGGTCACTGTCAGTGTTGAGATAGCTTCTCTTCAATTACCCGAGTGACTTTTTCAACAACGCCACCAAGGGGGAGCTTGGAGAGAACTTCTCCCAGAAAACCGAGTACCACCAGCCGCTCGGCCTGGATCCGGCTCAGGCCCCGGCTCATAAGATAGAATTTCGCATCGGAATCGAGTTCGCCGACTGTCGCACCGTGGGAACATTTTACGTCGTCCGCTTCGATCTCAAGGTTGGGCAGTGAATCGGCTCTAGCCTTTTCGGAGAGCAGTAAATTCCGGTTTGTCTGATAAGCGTCTGTGCGCTGGGCCGTTGGCTGTACCCTGATAATCCCACGGAACACAGCGCGACTCGCTGCGTCGAGGGCACCTTTATAGAGTAAGTCGCTAGCAGTATGTGGTGAAATATGATCCTGGCTTGTGTTGAAATCGAAGTGTTGATCGTCGTCTCCAAAATAAAGCCCGAGCATATCCGAATTTGCTCCTTCTCCAAGGAGTCGGGCATTGAGATCAACACGTGAAACTGAGGCTCCGAGAGCGACGTTGAGCGTATCAAGTGTAGCGTCGCGATGAGCGAGAGTGCGCTGAACCGATTGGTAGAATGCGCCTCGGCCTAAGCGCTGAACTGATACGTACTGTACCTGTGCCCCTTCCTTAGCAATGATCTCCACGGCGTTGGAAGCAAGCGTCTGCTCAGAGAAATCATCGGATAATATTTCGTCAACATACGAAATGCGGCTTGTATCCTCAGCGAGGATCAAGACTCTGCCGAACTGTGCAACCCCAGACTCACTTAGCCAACGCGTCACCCTAACTGGCGTGTTGAGTTGAACTCCTGCTGGCACGTACAAGAAAATCCCATCACTCCAGAGTGCAGCATTCAATGCGGCAAACTTCCCCTCTTCAGGAGGCACTGCTTCGGTTGCAAGGCAGTTTCCTACGAGATTTGGATGTTGTTCTATCGCATCGTGAAGTGAGGAGAGGATCACACCTTTGGCTATGAGGTCAGCCTCAAGATCCGAATGTACGACATGGCCATCGATCACGACGATATGCCCCGAAGCTTCTCGATCTTCTTTCATCGCCTTTCGAAGGCGTTTGGGCCATGCCGTGGAATCGTCCGGTGCGAGTTTGGCTTGTGAAAGTGACAGTGCATCCAGCTGTAGTTTCTTTCTGAGATCAGTGTAGCGCCATTCCTCTAGTTTGGTGGTGGGCATTGGAGTCTGTTCGTACAAGGCCCAAGCGTGCTCACGACGCTCACGGAGCCAGTCCGGCTCTCCAATGCACAGGCGCTCAACAGCACTGAAATTAAGTGCTTCGGTTACACCTTCACTGCAGATAGTGTCAGTCATGTATGGGTTTGGAGTTGGCTTCAGGGTTACCCGACTGATCCTTCCATCTCCAGTTCGATCAGCCTGTTCAACTCGACCGCGTACTCGAGTGGTAACTCTTTTGCGATCGGTTCAATAAATCCTCGGACGATCATGGCCATCGCTTCTTCTTCCGAGATACC
>CAWVZF010000154.1:0-2994 GCA_963934665.1 uncultured bacterium
GCCTTGATCGCCTTTCGGTCAAAAGTAAGACCAACGCCTTCGAGTTCGAACATCTTTTGGTATTGCTTCACCAGCGCATTCTTGGGTTCTTCGAGGATACGTTCAAGATCTTGCTCATCGAGTTCTTCCAATTGCACACTCACTGGGAGCCGTCCAACCAATTCTGGGATTAGTCCGTACCGCTGCAGATCCTCTGGCTCGACCCAGCGCATGATGTCGTCATCTGTATTTTCAAGCTCTTCACCTGTGAAGCCGATCTGCCTCTTTCCCAGACGCGCTTCAACGATCTTCTCAAGCCCGTCGAATGCACCTCCACAGATAAAGAGGATGTTTCGGGTATTCACCTGGATATATTCCTGTTGCGGATGCTTCCGGCCTCCTTGTGGGGGCACTGATGCTATAGTGCCCTCAAGTATCTTCAGAAGTGCTTGCTGGACACCCTCACCAGAGACGTCTCGGGTAATTGATGGGTTCTCAGATTTACGGGCGATCTTGTCCATCTCATCGATGTAGACGATACCCCGCTCACACTCTGGAACATTAAAGTCGGCTGCTTGGAGGAGTCGCACGAGGATATTTTCTACATCCTCACCGACATAACCTGCTTCAGTCAGTGTCGTTGCATCTGCGATCGTGAACGGTACATGGAGCATCCGGGCAAGCGTTTGCGCAAGTAATGTTTTTCCTACCCCTGTTGGTCCGATAAGTAGGATATTCGCTTTCTCGATCTCAACTTCATCGAGCACGCCATGATGGTTTACCCGCTTGTAATGATTATAGACTGAGACTGCTAGAGATTTCTTAGCAGCTTCCTGACCTATAACGTATTCGTCCAAGGTAGATTTAATTTCTTCGGGAGTTGGGCTCGGAACTGCTTGCTCGGTAGCCGCACGATCGTCCTCTTCAGCTAGTATCTCGTTACACAGTGAAATACACTCGTTACAGATGTAGACGTTTGGCCCACTGATAAACTTCTTGACGGTTTCTTTGTCTTTACCGCAGAAACTGCAGCGAAGGTTCTTATCGCTTGTCATTGGCTACCAACCTCCGAGAATCTGACCTCACAAAAGTACTCACTCGGGACTTTCTGAGTCCGAAGATTTAACAGTGTCTGTTTGAACAGGACCTTCTAAGACTTGGTCAATGAGCCCATATTCGACTGCTTCCTCAGGGCTCATGAAGCGATCTCGATCTGCATCTTCCTGGATCGTTTCCACCGGTTGTCCAGTGTGCTTTGCAATCAGAAGATTCAGTTTCTCACGAATGTGCAAAATTTCCTTTGCCGCGATCTCTATATCAGCTGCTGTGCCCTGGGATCCTCCTGAAGGTTGATGAATCATGATACGGGAGTTTGGTAGTGCACTGCGTTTTCCCTCGGCACCTGCTGCCAAAAGTACCGCACCCATGGAAGCAGCCATTCCTACACAGAATGTCGAAACGGGCGCACGCAGGTGTTGCATTGTGTCATAGATTGCCATTCCTGCGTAAACCCCCCCTCCCGGGGAGTTGATATACATGAAGATGTCACGTTCCGGGTCCTCAGCATCTAGAAAAAGCAGTTGGGCCACGATGATATTGGCCACATTGTCATCAATACCAGTACCCAGGAAAATGATTCGGTCCATGAGTAGACGACTAAAGATGTCGTAACTGCGCTCGCCTCGGCTGGTCCGCTCAATCACATAGGGAGGATATATAGTCATAGTTTTTCTCTCTGACAGTGCCGCTAGGCTGCTGTACCGTCGGTGATTTCTGACTGTTTTTCTATGAATGAAAAAATCTTTTTCTCGGTGAGCTCTCGTTTGAACATTTCAAGCTGACCGGACTTCTGAAGGTTCGCATAAATGTTTTCTGTTGTGCTATCATTAGCCTCTGCGATTTCTGTGATTCGGGCATCGATTTCTTCGTCTGTTGCCGTTAACGACTGAGTTTCAGCGATCTTTTCTAAGATAAGAATACGCTTCACAGCTTTCTCAGCTTCTGGCCGAATCGAATCTTGTACCTCCTTGAGTTTGTCAGGCTCTAGGTTCTTTGACTCTTCGCCAACAACTCCATCTATATAGCGGTCAACCATTGAGACTGGAACATCAAAGGGATTGGCCTCGACCAATAGATCGAGTAGACGACCCCTCACTACCGATTCAGCCTGATTGCTAGCTTCTTTCTGTAGGTCGTCGCGTACACCTACCTTCAGATCATCCAGTGTTTCGAATTCACCAGCCTGTTTGGCAAGATCATCATCTAATTCAGGCAGTTCTAATTCTTTGCGGCCCAAAAACGTAAGCTCGATACGCTCTAGATCTCCTCGGCGGTCCTCATCGGGAAAATCATCGGGGAAGGAGATATCAAACTCTCCTTTCTTATTCAGTTCAAGACTCTTGATTGCTACTTCAATGTCAGGAAGGGCGTCTCCCTGACCTAAGATAAACTCGTATTCCCGGCCTTCATCGGATTGATCATCATCCAATCTTCGGATGTTGACGGAGACGAGATTGCCGTCTTCTGGAGTACCTGCTTCTATAGGCTTCCACGCACCGTTTTGTTCTCTAATCCGGTCTAGCACTTTATCTACGTGCTCGTTAGTGACTTCAGTAACTGGTCGCTCAACAGCAAATCCCCCGAGACGGCTGATCTCTATCTCCGGGTGAATGTCAAAAACGATCGAGAATACCAGGTCTTCTTCTGGTCTATAATTGATGTTCTCAATCTCGCCTTCACTTATTGGACGGAGTTCCTTCAAGGCCAGTGCCTTCTTGTATGCTTCACTGACTAGGTTGTCCAAAGCTTCCTGTCGTAATGATCCCCCAAACCTGGATTCGATCACTTGCCTCGGAACTTTGCCCTTTCTAAAGCCTTTAAGTCGTGCACGAGAGGCAAGTTTCTCAGCAGCACGTGCTTCCTCTTCGCGCACAACATCTGCTGGAACTGTAACCTCCATGCTACGGCGCCAGTTTTCTTTCTCCTCGACGGAGATCTCAAGGCTGGAAGCGTCTA
>CAWVZF010000155.1:0-2989 GCA_963934665.1 uncultured bacterium
GGTTATTACAAGCTTTTGGGTTCTACCCCGGTATCATGATGTGAGCCTCACTGGTTCCGGCACCCATAATCCAGGCGCCACCTGCCCTGCCATTTTCTGGCAGACCAGTAGATTCAGTGGTAGCTCCTGGCACCGCAAACGTCGTATGGGTCCTAGCGCTCTGCTGATCTGGACCATTCGTCGAAACCCACGGTGAGCCATACTCAGGCGCCACCCTCGTACCGTTAGCTTCTGCGGCAGCTACCATGGCCCGTTCTTCCTGGGTGTTACCAGTCTCCGCCCGGAAACGACGGTTCTGCGCGACACGGGCTAAGTTGGCCATGCTGGTACACTGCACCGCGAAAGCCGGCCTATCCCGTTCATCGGAACGACCATAACACACGATGGCGTTCGTTCCCTCTTTCAAAGTCTCGTATGTGTAGTCGTCATTCCACTTAATGACTGTAGCATCGGCACGAGCTCTTCCAGGCGCAGTCGCCAGCACGCTCTCAAGTGAGAGTTCGGCGATTTGGGCGCTCACATTTGTCGTGACCGTAAGCAAACTGACCACAACTAAAATAATGCTCTTCATTAGGTGACCTCCGTTCGACCAATCGATCCAAGTGCCGCAATCAGCACTGCGTAAATACGTGCAAGGTGGACACTTTATCGTGATATCTACCTATTGGCGAGCATGACCTTTGGGATATGGGTCACATCAACCTGGGATGTACTTCCTAAATGCACTTAAAGTGAGGCTTACATGGCTGATGCCAGTGCCCTCATCATAAATGATCAGAGCGGCACCATGCTCCCCAAGCCGATCTGGACTCGCGTTGGCATAATGCATCAGCATCCGAGCAAGATTTGCCCGTTCATCCCCCATTTCATCGCGATTACTCAGGAAAAGAGCATTCAAAGATAATTTCTGAGCCGAACCCTCCAGCAGCGCCGTCATGACCATAGCCACAAGGGTGTTCGGTAAAAAATTGGTGTGAAACGAGATTGGAGAATACGTGTCTCGGCCTGGGCGATGGCTCTCAAAGTCTTCCAAAATCTCTTCCCTATACTGAATAAAAAATTCAGAGAGTTCAGAGTACTCAGCTTCATAGTCGATCAGAGCAGCAGGACGTGTATCTATGAACGCCCATGGGTCAGGACTAAGGCCATTAAGAAGCGCGTTCACTACGTTTTCACGCTCTGGACCTTCAATGCCCTCCTCGTGCATCCTCGCGTACTCGCGCACGAGAGTGAGCAGCACATCCAAGAGCCAGGGATAATCTGCCGTATTATCATCTCGCATCCGGCCAAGATCTCGTCGATACATGACCGAAAATCCCCACCGCAAGTGACTCCCTAGAACAGCTGCTCCAATGAGTGCAAAGTTTAGTTGATGCCTCGAATCCAGGCTCTGTACTTTTTCAACGAGACGGTCATAAGCTTGGCCTTCAGGGTGGAAATGCGAGACTGCAAGAACCAGAAGAGTCTCAGCATTCTGGACGAACTGGTGCCCACTACCTTCGGGTCCCTGCAGATGCTCTACGAGTTTGGTGATACGGTCCAGAGTTGCATCTGCGTTACTCCCGTCCCATGCCCTCATGGCACATAGTGCCAGAACATGTAGGAAGTAGTAATCCAACAGAATTGCGAGTGAAGAACGTTCTAGTCGGGCTTCTGGAGCTGTTTTCGTCCAGAAATCCATCATAAGCGTTGGCACGTTTTCTTCACTAAACTGGTGGGCACCGAAATCCCATGCCTGAAGAACATGGAACCCATCTTCTCGAGTTTGTTTGTCGAGTTCTTCAATCATTTGTGAAAGAGAAAAAACATCAGCAGAAGCCCTGAAAATATGGGTCTGCATCGAAGACCGAAGGCGTTTAACCCCAACTTCGAAGTCACCCCCGCTGAGAGCTCGGTCGAGAATCTGGGCGCGAGCAGTTCCTTCAAGGATAGATTCAAGCACCAAACACAAATTGTCATTTGTGATATCAGCACCCGAATATGTAGGGTCAGAGGTGGACATAGCTTCTCTTTCGCTTTTAGATATTCGGGGATCGTATCCGACGCCCCAATCAGCAAGCAAGGGGAGCCAACATGCGATTCGGTAACTATGTTGCGCTGCCGCTCCCGCAATTCTTCAGCTATTTCGGGACAGCTGAACAGAGGAGGAAGAGGATGAGCACCCATTCACGAGCCGTTAGCAGAGGCACGATAGCGCTGATACTGACTCTGAGGCTGGGAATCCAGGCACCCATCCTAGAGAGCCAGGAGGCTCAAACCCTCTCATACGGCGTACCGGAAGATGTCGGGATGTCGGCAGCAGTCCTCAGTGGAGCCCTAGGAGTCTATGAGGAGGCTATCGAGCGCGGTGAGTTGGTCGGAGCCGTGGTACTGGTAGCTCGAAAGGGACGCATCGTCCTTCACGAAGCACTGGGCTGGAGAGACAAGGAACAGGGACTCCCTATGGAACGAAATAGCCTGTTTCGGATGGCCTCGAATACAAAGCCCCTGGTGTCCACTGGCATCGCGAAGCTTGTCGAGCAAGGAAGACTCGCGTATTCCGATCTGGTCCGCACGCACATCCCGGAATGGGACAACTATCGCGCAGGGTTCATAACGATTGGACAGCTATTGTCGCATTCAAGTGGCCTGCGAATATCTAGCCTGTTCCTCCAACCTTTAGCACCAAACACAACGCTTCAAAAAGAAGCTGCACGCTTCGGAGATGTTGGAGCGTCAGTGCCACCAGGTGAGACCTATAGCTATAACAATCCCGGCTATAATACTCTGGCGGCACTGGTGGAGATTGGATCAGGACAACTGCTTGAGGCCTACCTGAAGAGCATTGTTTATCGTCCGTTGGGAATGGCAGATAGCTACAACCATCAGGCGGGACACAAGCTTGATGACAAACTCAACCGCATGGGTGCAGTCTACTACGAACGAGGAAGTAATGGAGAATGGGAGCCGGGTGGCACTCCTGGTGGACCCGTGGCCTACCCCTTCGCGA
>CAWVZF010000156.1:0-2987 GCA_963934665.1 uncultured bacterium
AGCCAATTTAGTGGCAAACCGAACATCCGATCCGCCCCCTCTGACCACGCTCGTCAGTCCTTTTTTTGATGCGGATTATGATGTAACTGCAAAGTTTCTATCATTTCGAAAGGAGAGCCGCTTCGTCCGCCTAGAGGATGGGACCGACCTGGCGGTAGACTTTTTTGTTCCAGAAGACGCGGTAGATGACAGTGGATCACTCACAACGAGTTTCCCAGCGATCCTGGAGTACACACCATATAACCGCGCCTTCGCTTTGCCGGGTATGGCTTTATGGGAGATGATAGGTCTTCGTTGGCGTACAGGACTCAAGGAAGCAGTCTTCGACCGATCTCTGTCACAACCTGTGCGCACCATGATCGGCTTAGGATACGCATACGTTGTAGTCGATATGAGGGGAACCGGAGCTTCGTTTGGAAGCCAAACACCTCTCATGCCTAGACTCGGATCAGACGGGGCTGAGATCGTGAATTGGATCACCAGCCAACCGTGGTCGGACGGGTCTGTGGGAATGAGGGGACAGTCCTACGTGGCTTGGAGCCAATACGCTACCGCAAGCCAAGCACCTGAAGGGCTTCAGTGCATCGCACCAGGCGTCATCATGTTTGACACCTATACCGAAGGAACGAGACCCGGTGGAATAACCACGACTCGATGGCTCTCAGAGTATAGTGATCACCTCCAGGCCTTTAATCTCAGTAAGAATGATCCTGACAATGGATTCTTCCCCGTAGCACCAGTCGTGGATGAAGACGGCGACGGACGATGGATCGATGAAATTCCACTCGCATCCACCGGCGATGTCACGCTTTTCACCGACGACGACGAACTCATCTACCCAGACGGACAGTTTCGAGAACAACATTACTTGGCTCGAGCGGTCAATGAACATAAGGACAACGTCTTAGGCCGACGCTTGCTTGAGCCCGACATGCGCTTCTCAGATGCAATTCAAGCGTTTGGGAGGGACACTCTCTCCTTCACTGATACCAGCCCAGGAGCAATGCTTGAAAGGGTAGCGGCATCCGGTGTGTCTGTACTAAACCTGGGTGGATGGTTCGATGGTTTCCTGAAGGGCACGACAAAGCTCTTCAGCTCTATGGAACAAGGCTCAGGAATGCGGATGATGATCGGACCCCGTTTCCATGTGCCTGAAGGTGTGACCCCACCCTATCAAGACTTACTCGGCTACGATGGAGACTTGGCGTCTGACGTTGTGCTTGAAGAGATCCGCTTCTTCGACTGGTGTCTCAGGGGCATCGATACTGGGATCTCAGAAGAGGATCCAGTACTGCTCTATGTCATGAACCACGGATGGCGTCATGAAAAAGGCTGGCCCCTGGAAAGACAAGAAATTCAGTCACTGCACCTTGGACCATCTGGATCACTCGGGGCTGAGGTAGGTGACCCTGGATCAGATGGCTACAACGTAGATTTTGAGCATACCGCAGACTTCGGTTCCAACTCCACGAACCGCTGGATTCTGATGAGATCTCCAGACTCGCTTATGGTTCGAACAGAGTTAGATGAACAAACGCTGGTCTATGAAACAGAGCCGCTGGACACCGAGTTGGAAGTCACAGGCCATCCAGTAGTAGATCTCTGGGTGAGTGCGAATCAACCTGATGCGGACGTATTCGTGTATCTGAGTGACGTGGCACCAGACGGGGCAGTGAACTACATAACCGAGGGTCAGCTAAGGGCTGGGTTCCATGTAATGCAGGATCCCAAATTACAAACCCGAGGCATCCGACCTGTGCGTCCGGAACTTCCATGGCATGGATTTCGGTCCGGAGATTATGACGCTAATGCGTTAGCGGATGACCAGATTGTTAACCTCCGCTTTGATCTTCAACCCACGAGTTGGGTCTTCACTGAAGGGCACCGTATCCGAATCTCTATAGCTGGAGCAGACGCGGGCAACTTCGAGTTCCACCCGGCTCTCTGCGCTACCGGTGTTGCTGAGCAGTGCTCGGAGACAACACTTACCTTACATCGAGGAACCACTTATCAGTCTCGGATTGAATTACCTGTCATCCCGCTTTCATGATGAAAACCTTTTGCAATTATGGGTCACCAATGGAAACCATAATCCGGTTAAGATCCCACACGTTGCTACTCCTCTTGCTCAGTCTACAGTTGAGTGGATGCTCGACCTGGCAGCCTAGAACTGTGAGCCCACAAGAAGTGATCGAGATGGAACAACCCTCTCGTGTGCGCGTCACAGTGCAAGCTCGTGTAGTCGAGGAAGCTAGTCCTAATCTGGATCGTGTAGCGCTCAGAGATGAAAACGAACTGGTCCTCAGCAACCCTGTCGTGACGAACGGTATGATCGTCGGTACCACGGACGCCGGTCCGGTAGCCAGAGTTGTACTTGGGAATGTGCTCACAATCGAAGTCCAGGAACGAGACGCTGCACGAACTGGTCTAATGGCGGGTGGTGTCGCACTGACCTCCACTCTCTTTGTTCTCCTCCTTTCAACTCTTTCGGGTGGCTGACCAGGTAATCAGGCCCGTTACTTGCAAGATGAAGTGGCGACCAGATCACTGCTGAACCGGAACACCAGACCAACGTCATTCACTTGGGCGTGTTCCCGTTTCGGGACTAGAGGCTCTACTCACATAACTATCCATGTTTAGGTTACGGCTATCCAAATTCCCCGGATGATGGGCTTCTGTGAATACTCTATGAACTCCGACCTGAATCTTATTTCTCTTCGCCGGAACCTCTTTTCGTTGTTCATCGCGTTTGTTGTGGTTTTTCCTGGACAGATTACTGCACAAGTGGATATCGAAGCACTGCGTACTGAAGATCCACCGATGGGATATTCAGGCTCTATCGGCAGCAACGTGACTATCCGGACAGGTAATGTGGATTTCATCCAACTTGGACTGAACGCTCGCCTATTCCACGTCGACGATTTGACAACGACACTGGTCGTTGGGAATGGAGGGCTTGGACTTTTGGGACGAAGCCGCTTCGCATC
>CAWVZF010000157.1:0-2986 GCA_963934665.1 uncultured bacterium
CTTTGGGCCAAGACTTCTCTGAGGATGAAGAGATTTGGGGAGAAGGCTATGGACCGACCGCATTTATTGGCATGGACATTGTTGCTGACGGCAAGTACCGAATTTTCACGGTGCAACATGGGTGGGCTAGGAACGACCTCTTTATCCAGAGCGGTGATGGTGAGGTACGTCCTATTGTTGAAGGGGTATCAGCACACTTTCAACATCGCTTCCATGATGGGCAGATTTACCTCAGGACAGACTTCAACGCTCCTAACTATCAGCTCCTTGTGGTTGACCCTGAGAGGCCGGAGCGTGAGGCATGGCAACAGTTGATCCCTGAGACGGATGATCTTTTTGAGAGTTATACGTTCATAGGCAACAAGATTTACGCCACATATTTGCATGAAGTTGCGAACCGCATACGGGTTTTTGATTTAGATGGCTCACCATCAGGAGAGATTGACGTCCCGGATAATTCATCGGTCAGTATATCTGCATCCGAGAACGGCAAAGCGAGCCTGAGTGTAAGTGGTTACTTAACACCGCAAACGCGGTATCTCCTCGACCTGGAAACAGGCGAGCGTGAGGTATCAGATGCGCCTGAGGTGATCTTTGATTCATCAGCCTATGACTTGACTAAGCTGTGGTTCACCTCAACTGGAGGAGTTCGGGCTCCAGTTTATGTGATGCACAAGATTGGACTCGAGTTGGATGGGAGTCATCCGACCATTCTCAATGGCTACGGAGGCTTTAATTCAAATACGAAGCCAGGTTTCTCGACGACGAGATTGGCCTGGCTAGAAGCTGGTGGAGTTTATGCGGTCGCTACGCTACGTGGTGGGAGCGAGTTTGGCGAAACCTGGCACCAGGATGGAATGCTAGAGAATAAACAGCACGTATTTGATGATTTCATTGCTGCAGCGGAGAAACTAATTGAAGCAGGGTTCACCAATCCTGACCATCTCGCGATCAGTGGAGGGAGTAACGGAGGGCTTCTCGTAGGAAGTGCAATGACACAACGTCCTGAACTCTTTCGGGCGGTTCTTTGCACCTATCCAGATCTTGATATGGTTCGGTTTTATCAATTCACTGAGACAAATAACATGCCGGCCTTACTCGAATATGGTGATGCAAGTATCCCAAACCAATTCGAAGCGATTCGTCGTTACTCACCCTATCAAGCTATTCACGATGGAGTAGAATACCCGGCCGTTATGCTTACTACAGGTGACTTAGATACTCGAGTCTCCCCCCTGCAGGGGAGGAAGATGGCTGCTCGACTTCAAGCTGCGACTGCTTCTGGTTTACCGGTGATACTCTGGTACGACTCACGTGGGGGTCATGCGGGAGGACGCGGGCGTCCGATCAGTCTTAGGATCGAAGACACGGCAAGAGAACTAGCTTTTCTCGCTCAACAGCTGGGCTTGGGTCAAGAGGTCGATTAAGGGTTCGTTATTTCACTGAACCCTTAGTCAGGTAATCATCAGTGATAAGACGTCCGTGCTCACGTCCGTTCTCGATGAAAATCTTGTTTGCGTCATGACCAGCCGCGACTACGCCCGCGATGTATATACCGGGGATATTTGTCTCCATCGTCTCTTGGTTATAATCGGGAATCCCCGTTCCTGAGTCGATTTGAACACCCAGCGCTTCAAGATGTTGATTATTAGCACGCCAGCCTGTCATGGCTAACACAAAGTCATTCTTGATTTCTGTTTCCTCTCCTGTTTCCTCATGCTGCAGAAGCACTGACGATGGTCGAATCTCGGCGACCCTGTGCTTCCAGTACATCGAGATTTCTCCTCGGTCCAGACGGTTGGTAATATCTGGAACAACCCAGGGTTTAACCCCTCTGTCAATTGAGTCGGCGAAGTGAGCCATTTTCACCCTGGCACCATTCCGGAACATCTCTAGGGCCGACTCCACAGCTGAGTTCCCTGCTCCAACCACCAATACCTCTTGGTCGTAGTACGGGTAAGGTTCGTGATAGTAATGGCGAACTTTCGGTAAATCCTCTCCGGGTACGCCAAGGTGATTTGGTTCGTGCAGGCTCCCGGTTGCAATGACGACTGCGCGGGCACGGTATGTGTGCTCGGTGCCCGTGATCTTGCGGGTACAAACCGAGAAGCTTCCTTCTTTTCCCGAGATATCTTCCACCTCTTCATACTGTCTCACATCAACACCGCAATTCTCCACAACCCGCCGGTAGTACGCGAGAGCTTCACGCCGTGTAGGTTTCGCATTCGGGATCGTGAATGGTACGCCTCCGACCTCGAGCATTACCGCGGTACTGAAGAAGGTCATGTAATAAGGGTAGCTCACGAGCGAATTACTGATGCACCCCTTCTCTATCAGCATGCAGGAAAGCCCAGCCTGCTCCGCTGCGCTACCAGCAGCGATACCACATGGTCCCGCTCCTACTACGATCAGATCGAGTTGCTTAGTCATTTGGGCTGACTACCCCTCAAGGTCAGGCGGTTCCAGTTGGCAGTTGTTAGCCTACGCATCCCGATCCAGTTTGCTGGATCAGACACTCTCAGCTCACAACGAAAATCGTTCATAATGAAAACTGCTGAATCAGAAGCCAGGAAGGCATTGAACCGCTTTCGTAGGGCGATCGAAAAAGCAGAAAAGGAACTGCAATCACTTGAGGATGCGCTGCGACATGCTGAGGAGGCGGACTTTCCTGCAGATTCATATGAAGCTGCTGTGACTTCTCTGAGAGCTGTGATCAATTTTGCAGATGAAGAAGGAGAGCGTTTGCGAGAAAAAATCCTCTATGCAGGCGGCCTTGAACCAGGTCGAGTGAGAAGAACTCAATATAATTAGTTACGGGAAGGCTCCGTTCTTAGCCATCGTAAGGTACTCACAACAGAACTCAAAACCGGTACGTGTAATTCGCCTTAATTGCTCCACCCCGCGACAGGGTGATCAGATCTGAGTTATCTAGGATGTCGGTACCCAGGTTTTGCCAGTTATGCGTATACACGAAGTAGATGTCATT
>CAWVZF010000158.1:0-2986 GCA_963934665.1 uncultured bacterium
AAGTGGCCCAACCACGTAAGTGATTGAGCCACAACAAGCTGGCGAAGGGACTTGAACCCCCAACCTGCTGATTACAAATCAGCTGCTCTACCAGTTGAGCTACGCCAGCATTACTCTGGAAAAGCTACGCAGGGCCACAGCGCGGTCAAAGGGAAGAGGCTCTCTATCCGACTACTTTCCACCGAGTTCCTGTCGGACCGTCCTCTACTAGGATGCCCCTCTCTTCCAGTTCCTTTCGGATCACATCCGCAGCTGCATACTCTCCATTCGCTCGAGCTTTGGCTCGCTCCTCAAGTTTTCGCTCAACCCACGCGGTGACCTCATCATCCACTACCCGTGAAGTGTGTGCCACTTCTAGGAGCCCAAGCACTCCATCCATCGACCGTAAAGCATTAAGTACCTGGTCTCTATCGGCTCCTATTATGGCAGGATGCAAATCAAGTTCAGCATTCACTTCACTGATCAGAATAAAAATCGCGGCAAGGGCGTCAGCAGAATTAAAGTCATTATCCATCGCCATCTTAAACGAGTCTAGCGCACTCCGTGCTAAATCAGGGAGCTGTGATTCTTTGGCTAAATCATTTATTGGCACTTCCTCAAGACGATGCTCAAAGTCAAGTAAGCGCTGGACCGCAGAACCGGAGGCTTGCAAGCCCTTACGTGTGAAGTTCAGCTCACCACGATAGTGGGACGAGATCAAGAGGTGCCTGATTGAAGCCGGATCGTAGCCCTCGTCCAACAACTCTCTCAGTGTCACAAAGTTACCAAGAGACTTTGACATCTTCTGGCCTTCGACAAAAAGGTGTTTCACATGGAGCCAGTTTCTGACGAAAGGCCGGCCTGTTGCTGCCTCAGACTGAGCGATTTCATTCTCGTGATGTGGGAAAATTAGATCCTCTCCCCCGAGGTGCATATCGAGGGTGTCTCCAAGCTCTGTCACACTCATTACTGAGCATTCAAGATGCCACCCAGGCCGACCCCTGCCCCACGGGGAATCCCAGGCTGCACCAACAGTCTCATCTTCCTCAGTTGCAGCCTTCCATAATGCAAAGTCTCTAGCGTCTTCCTTGTCATATTCATCATGATCGACCCGTGCTCCGACCTTGAGCGTGGAAGTATCGATACCTTTCAGTTTCCCGTACGCTGAGAAACTGTCAATCGCGAAGTAAACCGCTCCATCATCAGCCGAATACGCATTTTCAGATGCTACCAGGCGTTTTACGAAGTCAACCATGCGATCGATGTATTTTGTCGCGCGCGGGTACACGTCCGCTGGGCGGATCCCCAGAACCGTTGAGTCCGCAAGAAACACTTCTCCAAACGGACGGGTGTGTTCTTCTAAGGAAACTCTCTCTCGTGAAGCTGCCTCAATAACCTTGTCATCAACATCTGTGAGGTTCATCACAAAGCACACTTCGTAATCACACCATTCCAGATACCTGTGTACCAGATCAAAAAAGAGAAAGGAGCGGAAGTTCCCGATGTGCGCGTGGTCATAAATTGTTGGTCCACATGCGTAAACCCGGACCCTACCCTGCTCCAATGGTTCAAACTCGTCGACTGACCTCGTCGCGGTATTGTAGACCTTCAGGCTCATCCGAACTGCTCCAGTTGCACTGGGTGATCATCCGTCATTGGAATTGGCCAGATCAACCTCTGTAAGGATGGAGTACAATGCGGCTTCCGGATCGCTCGCACGAGTAATTGACCGGCCAACAACTAGATAGTCCGCTCCTGCAGCTATCGCAGCCGATGGGGTCGCTACCCTCTGTTGGTCATCGTGGCCGACCCCTGCCGGGCGAATACCAGGGGTCACAACCAGGAACTCGGACCCAACCCTAGACCGAACCGAAGAAGCTTCATGCGGCGAAGCTACTACTCCATGAATTCGGTACTGAGCTGCTAGATCCGCTAAGCGTCCGACCTCCTCCTCCACAGAAGGATTCTTTCGGCCCCAGGTCGCCTCCAGGTCAACAGCACTTAGTGAAGTAAGAACCGTGACACCCAAGAGGCGTGTCTCACCAGCTGCATCACGAGCAGCTTCTAACATCGCGCGCCCACCGACGATATGCAGAGTGAGAAAATCAACGCCAAGTTGGGAAGCCACACGGACCCCACTGGCCACAGTATTAGGGATGTCGTGCAATTTGAGATCAAGGAAAACACGTTTACCTCTATCCTTTAATGCTTGAACCACACTCGGGCCTTCTGCCGTATAGAGCTGAAGACCGACTTTGTAGAAAGTGCCCGCGTCTCCGAGATCATCAACCAGGCTGAGAGCTTCATCGCCCCGAGGAAAGTCTAGAGCAACTATGACACTACCCATTCCTAAATTTCTCCTGAGGATTCGATGGAATCAAAGAGGTCTAGGCGATTAACCGAAGCATTGGCTGCCGGTGGCTTAGAAACCAGATCGTCCCAGGCACTGACCCGGTGTTCTTGGCCCCACTGTATCAGGCCTGCTATCGCTTCTGTAACCGCACGTGGCCAAGCAAAGGAAGCCGTGCCCATCTGGACTAAAGCAGCTCCAGCACGAGCATATTCTATTGCGGTGGTCGCCGTCATGACTCCCCCAACTCCGAACAAGGGAAGATGGGTAGCACTTCTAGCTTCCCGCACGGCACGCAGTCCTGAAGGTCGAAGTGCCGGACCACTGATCCCCCCATCACCCGCACCGAGTTCTGGTACGTCATTTGAAATATCCAGTAAAGCTCGTGGAAGCGTATTCACTAATGTTAGTGCATTTGCTCCTTCTTCGGTGGCAACCTGAACTGTCCTAGATAAATCGGGGTCGTTAGGAGCTAATTTTGCGACGATAGGGCGCTCAGTCCGGAGACGACAGCCAGAGATAATCTCTGCAACAGCCGAAGGATCAAGGGCAAATAATTCTCCCGCCCTCTCAGCATCGTTGGGGCAAGACAAATTGATCTCGAAACCAAGGAAGCCATCCTCTGAATCGAGACCCTCTACGAGTGTGAAGAATTCG
>CAWVZF010000159.1:0-2966 GCA_963934665.1 uncultured bacterium
GCTTCATCTTCCTGAAGTGGAGCCAGGCGGAATCGAACCGCCGACCTCCTGCTTGCAAAGCAGGCGCTCTCCCAACTGAGCTATGGCCCCGGCGGGCTATTTGAACTGGAACTATACCTTCGCCGGCTACCCGTTGGTAGATGACCTGACTCACGTACGAGTATTCATAACCCGGAACATTTCTCGTTCATCTTAGGGGCACTCGACCACTTCGGTATCTGCCCTGTACATTCGCCGACTATCCGCGGAATGACTGTAAGGCCTCAGGAGGTCCCAGTGCGCATTAGTAGAACACTTTGTCTAGCAAGTTTTCTCTTGGTCCTCCTTCCTAGCCTACAGGGGCTGGGAGCACAGCAGATTCCAACTCCGGAAGAACATTTTGGATTTGTGATAGGCACTGACAAGAAGCTCGCGCGTTGGGATGGTATCCTTGATTACTTCACCCTAATAGCCGACGGGTCAGATCGTATTCAGGTAGATACTGCAGGTCCAACGACACTCGGCAACCCGTTTGTCTCAATTACGATCAGCTCGCCTGCTAACCTCGCCCGGCTGGATGAAATCCGTGAAGCATCTAAGCGTATTGCTGATGGAAGAATCGATAGAGAAGAGGCTGAAAGAATCGCTGCGACGACCCCCGCGACGGTGTTCATAAATCACAATATCCACTCGACTGAGATTGGCTCATCACAGACAAGCATCGAACTCGTATATAACCTTGCGACCGCGGAAGATGATTTAACAAGTCAAATCCTTGATAACGTTGTTACGGTGCTCGTCCCTTCTGCGAATCCGGATGGCCAGATCCTAGTTACAGACTGGTATGAGCGTAATGTGGGCACTGACTTCGAGCGTGCCCGTATGCCATGGCTTTACCATTACTACGCGGGCCACGACAACAACCGGGACTTCTTCCAGGCCAATCTTATTGAAACACGGTATTGGATGGATTTGATGTACCGTACGGCTTACCCGCAGATCTATCTTGACCAACATCAGATGGGTAGCAGTGGGCCCAGAATCTTTGTGCCTCCCTACCCTGACCCGATGAACCCTGATATTCACCCGCTGCAGTGGCAGCAGCTTCGCTTTATGGGTGGCGGGATGGTTGCGGACCTGCAGGCAGCTGGTAAACAGGGGGTTGTAACAGGTTCGATGTACCGAATTTGGGGACAAGAAGGTGCACTCACTGGTCGGTATCACAATATCGTCGGCATTCTCACGGAGACGGCTAGTGCACGTATCGCAAGCCCGGATACCGTAGCCCTTGAAGCACTTGAGCGGGGTGCCGCACCGGGCCGAGGGCTTGGTGAATATGGATTCCAGATCGCATTCGTCGATCCTTGGTGGGGTGGAGAGTGGACGCTCGGAGACATCGTTGACTATCAAATAATCGCAGCCAATAGCGTGTTAGAGCAGACAGCAAAATTCAGCCAGCACTATATCATGGGCCGATGGCAGATGGGATCCGAAACAATCGCGAAAGCGGAAATAGAAGGACCGCGTGCGTACGTGATCCCACGTAATCAGGCCGACCCAATTGCCGCGGCTGAGATGGTGGACAAGCTCATCCTGCAGGGTGTCGAGGTTCACGAGTCGGTCGGAGCATTTGAGGCAATCATCGCAAATGGCCTTTGGTCCTCCCCGGGCCAGAACGACCTGAGTGAAGATGAGGACACCACGGAGGGAGATGATATGCCTGACGAGGATGAAGATGATGCTGAGCGTGGAGAGGATGAAGATGAAGACGCTGCCGAGGACAACAGCCCGGAAGAAGAACTACGCAGCTTTGCTCCAGATTCCTGGATCGTGTATGGAGCACAACCTGGAAGAGCTGCGGTACTCGATTTATTAGAGCCGCGTCGACGCCGGGTCCAGCACGAGTGGCCAGGAGGGCCATTCATGCGCTCATACGATGGAGCAGCATACACGATGCCAATGCAGATGGGTGTCGAGATAACACGCACGGACAATCCCTTCGAGGCTGACACTCGACTGGCGACTTCGGCCAGAGTCATTGCTCCGCCAGTACCTACTGCCAACGATTGGTACGCGATCAGTGCTGAAGTTACTCGCGCCTACCAAGCAGTGAACCGCATGCTCGAAGCAGGGCTTTCAGTCTTCAAGGCTGTATCAGAGGATGGCCCCCTCTTCATCGTATCCGCCTCAGAACCGCAATCCAGATCCCTTCTGACAGAGATCTCCAACGAGATCGGCATCACTGTCGTCGCAGACCCACCGACTCTTGCCATGTCGGCACAACAGCAGGCTGCACGTATTGGAATCTACCAGGGCTGGGCCGCCTCAATGGATGAGGGATGGACCCGCCTCGTACTTGAAGATTTTGACTACGACTTCGAAACACTCATGAATGATGATGTGCGAGAGGAAGGCCTTTCGGAGAGGCTCGACGTAATCATCATTCCCTCAGAAATCCCACTGAACCGACTTATTGAAGGTGCAAGTGACGAGGACGCCCCTCCCGGTTTCAGAGGAGGTATAGGAGAAGAGGGTGTCGAGAACCTGAAGGAATTCGTGCGCAATGGGGGGACACTTGTCACGTTCGAGGCAGCGGATGCGCTTGTGATCGAGCACTTCGATGTTCCGGTGCGAAATGCGCTCGAGGACGTCAGTAGATCAGACCTCTTTCTTCCGGCATCCCTACTACGCATAGAACTTGATGAGGACCACCCGCTTACGGTCGGAAGCCCCAGCGAAGTCGCAGGGAAGTGGGCTGGTGGAAGGGCCTACGAACCGACTGACTTCAGTGGTGATGCGGGCTTGGTTCAGGCAGTAGGTAGTTGGGCTGAAGACCCTGAACAACTCTTGATGAGTGGTGTGATTGTCGGGGCAGAAAAGCTCGCCGGAAAAGGCGCGATCTTAGATGTGGAATACGGTAACGGACGCATCTTAATGTACGGCTTCAGAGTCCAGCACAGAGGTCAAACCCACGGGACGTACAAGCT
>CAWVZF010000160.1:0-2959 GCA_963934665.1 uncultured bacterium
CCTGGGAGGTATGGAGCTAGCTTCGCATTAACACAGATTGGCCCCATACCCGGGCCGCCGCCGCCGTGAGGGATCGCAAAGGTTTTATGCAGGTTGATATGGCAGACATCCGCTCCGTAATCACCAGGACGCGCTAGACCAACCTGTGCATTCAGGTTTGCTCCATCTAGATAAACAAGGCCACCGTTGTCATGAACAACCCGACACACATCCTTGATTTGCTCTTCGAAGACCCCGTGCGTGGAGGGATAAGTGACCATGATCGCGGAAAGTTCAGGGGCATGCTCCGCAGCTTTAGCTTCGAGATCGACAAGGTCGATCGTACCGTCTTCACTGCTCTTAACAACCACGACTTTCATACCTGCCATTACTGCGCTCGCCGGGTTTGTGCCATGAGCTGATGCAGGAATCAGACATACTCCCCGGTGACCTTCACCCCGATCTTCATGGTAGGCCCGAATCACTAGAAGCCCGGCATATTCCCCCTGGGCTCCTGAGTTCGGTTGAAGTGATGTTGCTGTAAAACCAGTGATCTCAGCTAACCAACGCTCAAGATCTGAAAAGATTATCTGATACCCCTCCATCTGATCAGAGGGTGCAAAAGGATGAATGCGACCTATCTCGGGCCAAGTGACGCCCGCCATTTGGCTTGTGGCATTGAGCTTCATGGTGCAAGAACCAAGCGGGATCATACTCGCGTTAAGCGACAAGTCACGGGATTCTAGCTTGTGCAGGTACCGAAGCATCTCGGTCTCTGAGTGGTAACTGTTGAAGACTTCGTGTTCCAGATAAGGAGTTTTCCTGGAGGCCCAGCCTGGTAATTCGGATGGGTCACACCTTGATGCTAGTTCACTAGCATCAAATCCCGGCTCATTTCCACCCGCAAAAATCAAGAAAAGTTCGTCGATATCCGCAGGCGTCGTAACTTCATCCAGAGCGATACCCACTGTCCCGTCTTCAAAATCTCTGAGATTGATCCCATGTGAAACCGCACGGGCAAGTACGCTCTCCGAACCATCCAGGGGACGTACCCTAAACGTATCAAAAAATACCCCCGTAAGTATTTGGTGCCCGAGTGATTCAAGACCAGAAGCCAGCACACTGGAAAGGGCTCGGATGCGTTCAGCGATGTGCTTAATCCCTTCCGGACCGTGGTAGACCGCATATGCTCCTGCCATGATCGCGAGTAAAACTTGCGCGGTACAAATATTTGACGTGGCACGCTCCCGCCGGATGTGTTGTTCCCGTGTCTGGAGTGCCATCCGGAGTGCTGGGTTTCCATCTACATCTACAGAAACTCCGATGATGCGTCCGGGCATCTTGCGCTTGAAAGACTCTGTCGCTGCCATAAATGCCGCGTGTGGACCACCACAACCAAGGGGCACACCAAAGCGCTGAGAGTTTCCAATCACCACATCTGCACCCCACTCCCCAGGAGGAGTCAGTAGGGCCAGGGCCATCAGATCTGCTGCGATGATGACGAGTGATCCAGCTTCCTTCGCCTTGGAAACAAAGGGTCTATAATCGAGAACATCACCATCTGTAGTTGGATACTGGAGTAACACTCCAAATACCCCATCATGTAATTCGAAGCTCGTATGATCTCCAACCACAACTTCGACACCAAGAGGCCACGCCCGGGTTCTCACAACCTCAATGGTCTGGGGGTGGCAGCGCTCTGAAACAAAAAAGGTATTCGAACTGGCGGGGCTCTCTCCGCGGGCCAGGTGCATTGCTTCGGCAGCTGCAGTCGCTTCATCAAGCAGTGACGCGTTCGCAATCGGTAGCCCAGTTAAGTCAATGATCATCGTCTGAAAATTCAGGAGTGCTTCCAGACGCCCCTGGGCAATCTCAGCCTGATAGGGTGTGTACTGGGTATACCATCCTGGGTTTTCCATAATATTCCGCAGGATCACACCGGGGACCAAAGTGTCGCTATATCCCATACCGAGGAATGATCGGAAAACACGGTTCTGAGAAGCAACAGAACGAAGATGATTGATGAACTCTGCTTCACTCAGTGCCGGCGGAAGATCGAGATCCCCTTCCATGCGGATGGATTCTGGGATCGTTGCATCTACCAGATCTGCGACTGAATCGTAGCCGACTTCTTCGAGCATCCCTGAGATATCGGCCTGAGTTGGGCCAAGGTGTCGGGCTTCGAAGTCGGGAGTAGGGTCAATACGGGTCATGGGCTCCCCTAATACTCTGACTGAATCCTAGTCAGCTGATATGGTCCTCGTATCGATCTGCATCCAGAAGGGCATCTAAGTCGCCTTCATCATCAACCCGGAGCTTGATCATCCAACCTTCACCGTATGGATCCGAATTCACGAGAGAAGGATCATCGTCAAGAGCTATGTTGATCTCTATCACTTCACCAGATATAGGACTGTAAAGATCACTAACGGCCTTTACCGCCTCAATCGTTCCAAAAACCTCCATCTTTGAGAAGGAAATTCCCGTGTCCGGTAGCTCAATATAGACAACATCCCCGAGTTCCCCCTGAGCGTAATCTGTGATCCCAACGAAGAAGATTCCGTCTTCACTAGAAGGCCTCAGGTATTCGTGCTCTTCAGTGTATAACAAGTCGCTAGGGATATCGGACATGCAATCTCTCGGACAGTGGAGTCTGAACTTAGAAGCCATCACGATGACGGGGTTTTGGTGCAAGGTCAACCCTCCCCCGTTCCAGTTCCTTAAACCCTCTCGGACCCCCAGTTACCTGCGCTCTACCATATAGGCTGGTCCTCACCCGAACACGCTCGTTCCGTCCCTTCAGGCAGACCCAGTGTCAGGAGCGAGAGTCTTCAGTTACACAGTCACCGAAGTACTACCGCGAAGATTTGAAGATCAATATGATCTATGACAACACTACTAACATTCCGCTACAACTTATTGCCAAGGCGCTCATAAAATGAGCTATCAAATGGCTGTGATCGGTTTCTGGGAGGTAGCT
>CAWVZF010000161.1:0-2932 GCA_963934665.1 uncultured bacterium
CTCGAAGTGCTTCCTCATCGCCCTTGAAGTCCGGAATGAGGACCTCCACTGAGCAGGAAGAAACGAGTTTCTGGATCCGACGAATGGTCTCTGCATAGATCCCGGCACCACCATCAGCGAGTTCATCGCGATTAACACTTGTGATCACCACATGCTCTAGCCCCAAACGGGCTACAGTCTCGGCTACCCTTCGAGGCTCATCGAGGTCTAGCTTAGTGGGCATGCCATGGGCTACGCCGCAGTACTTACAGGCTCGGGTGCAGACATCTCCTAAAATCATGAATGTCGCTGTACCGGCTTCCCAACACTCCCCGATATTGGGGCATCCCGCTTCTTCACAGACCGTATGGAGACCCTCAGCTCGCATTAGGCGCTTCAATCTCAGATAGTTCAAACCACCAGGCGAGCGGACTTTTAGCCAATCAGGCTTACGAGACCGTATTTCGACTGTTTCTAGTCCTACATGAGCCCGAATATTGGGTGTTCCCTTGGGCTTAACGACCCCCGAATCCTTCCCAGAAGGGGCGTAACCACGGCTCATATCTTTCGTGGTAGTGACCACGGTCGTCCTCCAGCCAGGATCCCGAGTCGTGGTGGCCGACTCAGAAGCAGGCGCAGTGTCACCGAACCATCAGGCGCACAATGTTTCCGATGAGGCAACCTGATCGCAGAGCCTAAAAAGGTAGCCAGGGGAAGGGGTTTTTTACAGTGTCAGTCCTCCCTCCAACAGCTGAGAAGATCCCAGAGGGTCAGTCCTTCGAACGCCAAGAAAAAGAAAAGGACATACTCTGGCTTATTTCTGGAGAGAAGAGCCCCATTTCGAGATACAAGTTACACGATGACAAAGCCAATGAGCGCTGTGATCAGTGGTATTCGAGTAATCACCCCGAGGTCTATGCATTAAGCGGGGAACCATCGCGAATTGCTATACGGTTCTGATAGCCCGCTACGATATGGTCGCGGGCAGCCACCGGATCATCCGTGACAAAAATCATGTCTAAATCCTCTTGGGTGATCTTTCCGTCAGCGACCATTGTATTATGAAGCCAATCGAGCAGCCCTCCCCAATATTTCGACCCAAAAAGTACAAGAGGAAAGTGTTTGACCTTATGGGTCTGAATGAGCGTGAGTGATTCGAAAAGTTCGTCCATAGTCCCGAAGCCTCCCGGGAAAATCACGAAAGCTTCAGCGTATTTTACGAACATTGTCTTTCTGACGAAGAAGTAACGGAAGTCGATTGATACATCGATAAAACCGTTGCTCTCCTGTTCAAAAGGAAGTTCGATATTGCATCCGACTGAAATCGCACCCCCTGCTTTTGCTCCTTGGTTTGCTGCTTCCATCATCCCTGGGCCACCCCCGGTGATAATGGCAAAACCTGCTTCCCCGAGCAGTCGAGCGGTTTCTACGCATTCTTGGTACATATCTGTACCGGAGTTCGCTCGAGCAGAACCAAAGATTGAAACCGCCGGACCAATCTCTGACATCTCCTCAAATCCCTCGACAAACTCCCCCATGATTCGGAAAATACGCCACGCATCCATGCCCATGGCTTGTAAATCTTCGACGCGTTCAAGCAACCGTTCATCTTGTGTTGAACCCTCACGGTACGTGTGAGATTCAGGTCCCATCTTCATCTGCTTCATAGCCGTCCTTTATATGCATTTTCAGGTATCTTGATCATTCTCATGTGTGCTCAGTCAGCCACCGACCTGTCCGTATGAGAGCATCCTTATGACGGTAGGGCGGATCCCAACCCAATTCTTCTTGAAGCCGCCTTGATACGTACGGATTTTCACCAAGAGCAAACTCAGCCACCCTAGAGATTGAAAGATGCTCTACTCCTGGGATGAACGCCCCAACTCTGTCGAGTACCTGGGCTCCTCTCCGAATCAGGTTCGCTGGCGTAGCCAGAAAGCGTGGCCGTCTACCAAGGCCAACAGCAAGATCTTCTAGCATCGCTCTCTGGCTAAGCGGAAGGTCAAATCCGACATCATACGTGGTGCCCCCGCGGGCTGCTTCGAGTACCAAACGCAAGGCGTGCGCAACATTTCCTGAATAGACCACCGGGATAGTATTTCTTCCTGATCCTAATAGAGGGACGATCGGTAACCTCAGGAACTTCGCCACTGTTAACGCTGTGAGACGGTCCCTCTCACCGTAGACTCCACATGGACGAACTACTGACACGGGCAGTCCGTGCTTTTCTTCAACCTCCCTAGCTATCACCTCTGCTTGCCGCTTTGAACGAGCATAGAGATCCCCATCGTGGATCTGCCCATCAAGTGGTGTGTCCTCAGTCACAGTGCCGTCCACAATCCCATAGACCACAACTGACGAAACGTGAACTGCAAACTTGATTTCAGCTTTTACAGCAGCCATAAGGACACGTCGTGTCCCATCAACGTTTACAGCGCGGACCTTCGGCCAAGAGCTGCCGCCGTATACAATTGCAGCAGAGTGTACCAGGTGTGTGCACCCGGTCATTAGTTGGGCGAGAGATTCTATATCGTCTCTGACGTCACCCTCTACCAGAGTACACCCATGGGCCTTGAGGAAGGCCACGTCAGATCCGTGTCGATTAAGAGCAACTACATCATGCCCACGGGAGCGAAGTTCTTCAGCCAGGTGTGAGCCGAGTAGGCCGGTACCTCCCGTCAGGAATACTCTCATCCCCAAAGCTCTCCGTCTTAGCGACCACCCAGGAACGCTTCAGCTTCAGTTCTGAGGTTATCCGTGATCGGAGCGTGGTCAATGTACTCAGGAATATCCTGCTCTATCTGCGACTCATAGACCTCAAGCACACGCTCATAGTATGCTGCAGCTATACCGCCACGACCTAGCTCCACCGCAGCCTTTGCCGCAGCGCTTAACCCAAGCAAGTGGTCTGAATTATCCTCTAGAATCTCCTCTGCAGTCTCGAGAGCAGCTT
>CAWVZF010000162.1:0-2897 GCA_963934665.1 uncultured bacterium
AGGTTTACTTGAACGTTGTCAGCTTCGACCTGAGCGAAATCCGTATTGTATGTCAGATCAAGTGTGGAATTAGACGTGAACGATGCCTTTATATCGATCCCCGCATTGATCTTAGTGTCACTTCCCTTCTCACTAGTATGAGTGGCACCAGATATCGCGTGTGGCTTCACTTCTATATGTCTGGCTTTCTGTAGATCACCAAGGCCTGTCATGCGTGCATAGCGGGAAACATGGACGATACCCGATCGGTACTCCTGTCCTATGTGAGGCCAAAATACAGACTCATTTTTTCGACGAATCGTCCGCGCTATAGCGATACCCATCTCGGGAGCTTCTGTGTCGTCGAAGCGAATCGTCGTGAATGGGATCTCAACCTCTAAAACCCATCCTTCATCTGTAATCCGTGCCTCGGTCGTATAGATCCCATCCCAATTCCAGTCGGTACTAGATTCATCAGAAATCAAAGCATCATCCTGAGTACCGAGCACACCGACCTCGAACATGTAAGCATTTCGGTCATCGTCGTACGTGTCTAGGGCGATGCGAATGTTGTCATCTTTGTCAATCCAGCCGCCCCGCTGGAGGATATTCCCGCGGATGAGGCTGGGCTCTGAATCATGCATCGTCATCCCGAAGTACAAAGCGGTCGGCGTGTACGCAATTCGTACCTCTGTGGTCTCGCTAGCTGGAGCCCCGTCTACGGGATCACGCTGTAAAAATCCTGTAATAGGATCGACACGAGTCCAAAACGGCTCATCCAAAACACCATCGATGACCGGAGGGGATGAGATGGGTACAGCAACCGCTAACCTATCTTGAGCAAAGACAGTTTCACCAAGAGTGATCAAGCATACGGGTATCACCCAAATGCTGTATTTCATCCACCACATTGGCTCATGTCGCTAATCTCAGGATTTGAAGTTTTCGCTTTTCTGGTGCAGGCTTTTAATCTTCTTTCATTCCGAAGATCTATAGAAGCTATGCCTAAAGCCCTAATTCCTGTACGCTTCAACGGGTAAACGACTAAGATTGGCCGCTTGAGGGAACTCTCAGGCCAATTTTATCATATACCTTTCGGAAAACGGTATCGCACCCGAGAATCAACGGCTTCCTTCGAACGAAATAACCTGCAGGGGAATATGGCGAAAACATCCTCAAGCTCTGTTCAGACAACCTTGATCAGTCGTGAAGTCGCGCACCTAGCCTTTATGAAGGTAAAGCAGGAAGACTGGCTAAGCGTCCGACAACAAGAACAACTTCGAAGGGCCCTTATGTCACTCGGAGAATTACTAGGATGGGCAGTGACCTCAGCGAATAGCGAGGATCCGATCGCAGATATCAGCAAGAGTACAAGAAAAATAATGGCCAACGGTGCTCGGGCTATTAAACGAAGTCTTGCTAATGATATGGCTATAAAGAAGGCCGAAATTAGAGAGTTGAAAAAAGCTGCAAGGTCTATTCGGAAGTTGTCTGAGAGCCCGAAGACGGTCTACCCATTACAGATCACCTACTGTCGTTCCGCACGTGATTCCGTTCAGAGTATGTTCACTAAAACTGAAGAGATCGAGACCGATGATGCCGAGGCAACTTTGGCATGTGCTGAAGCCATCGAGAGGAACATAGATCATTGGACTACGCTCAGGGACATCATGATTGCCGAGATCAAGTTAGAACAAAAACATCTTGGTGTGATGACAAAGGGCCTCTCTGAGTTCGTCAAATCCATGCATCCACTACTGGGTGAAGTGGTAGCGACTCTTTCTTAAGCCGGAAGTTTCCGGGAATCGGCTGCTACTAACTCAAAATCTGCTTAGACCCCAGCACCTCATAGCGAGAATTCAGCGTCCACTTCTTTCCTGATAGCGCGCACCACTCAGTACGGCTGAAAGCGCATAGTTTCCTTCGTGGCACGAATACTCATATAGCAGGTCGTCGAATTTCTTGAACGGTATCTCACCACCCCAAGATTCGGTGTATGTCTGAGGGTCCTCAATTGTGAAATCGTAGAGAATCGTCTCCTCGTCTACTCTCGTGAATTTCTCGATGACTTTCATGTCCTCTGAATGCGGGATCCCTCGAAACGCCTGTGAAGGATGAAGGTTTGTCGTCTCCACCACGAGCGTATTCCCTTCCCACTTACCCCACGAATCACCAAACCAGGGGCGGTTTCCTTCAGGCAATGGCCGGGCTTCACCCAACCGGATGATCCTTACGTCGTGAACCATCTCGGCTGCGATCATCACATAATCGGCATTTTGCACGATCGTATAATTGTTGTTGTACGCCGTATTCGGAGTCATTGGAGGCCCAGCGCTTGAACCGAAAGACACGACACACCGTTCTCCAAGAGGTCTGAGCTCTGGGTGGTCGTACTGACCGAATTGACTCCTGAACTCCCTGGCCTCCTGAATACGTTCCCGAGCTTCAGATGTGAGCGGCGGACGACGACCATTTGAAGGCCGCGTCACCAAAGATGTTCGCGGTTCTCCGTTGACAATTGCTATCCGGGAACCCCGATCCCAATAAACCTCATTGTATTCCTGGCCAGTGAGCCGAGCTTCATTACTCTGACCTTGCAATTCACGTCTTCCACAGGCAACCGTTCCAGGATTAGCTGGGCATTCATCAGTCACGTTCTCTATATCTCTTACTTCTTCCCACGTGAAGACGGGTCCCCTACCCTCGCGGCGCTGAAACGGAGTGAGGGTTACATTCGTCCAGTTCCCCTGAAGGTTTGGATGACCGTCGGACGTCCTAGGAACTTCCCATGCCTGAGCACTTGAGGCCTCTGCTTGTGCATCCACCGTCGAGACGAACCCCGACATTATAATAAGACATACAAAGAGCAGGATTCTCTTCATTTTCTAAGCCTCCGGCAGATGCGGACGGTGCCTTCG
>CAWVZF010000163.1:0-2823 GCA_963934665.1 uncultured bacterium
TATCCATCAGAGCCTTTGATATAGATGGGGAAGTCACCTGTATGGTTTGTGATCATAAGGTTGACCGTAGACGGGCTTAGTAGGCGAACCCCGTTGAGTTCTCCCCCATTCAAGATCATTTGAGAGAAGCGGAAATAATCGGGTGCCGTTGAGGAAAGCCCAGCGACACCACCAAAGTAAGAAGTGGGCTCTCTAGTTTCCGGCGCGCGCCGCAACTCAATCGTATTCCCTGGGCCTGTCGGGCTATATGCGGCGGTCACTCGGTCTACCTTGGATGCAGGCACGTTATAGTGCGTGTCAACCATCCCAAGTGGGTCGAAAATTCGCTCCTGTAGAAACTTATCAAGACGTTGCCCAGAAATTCGCTCTACCAGGATTGCCACATAATCAGTCGAACTACCATAGCGCCACTCATCTCCTGGATGGAAAGCCAGTGGTAATGGTGCCCGAGCAACTATAGTCTCCTCTAGTGTCGCTTTGCGTCCTGATTGTGCTTGTTCTTCTGGTGTCAGCAAATTACGAGCAGGATCTACACCTGCGGTGTGACTCAACACATGACGGAATGTGATGGGCCTGTTTGCGGGTACCCGTTGGACCCCGTCGCCGGTCTCGATGAGTACCATCTTCTCAGAGAATTCCGGCAGATACTTTGAAATTGGGTCATCTAGGAGGAAGTAGCCCTCCTCAAAGAGCATCATGAGTGCAGTACTCACGATAGGCTTGGTCATCGACATAATTACGAAGATGGCATCGTCCTTCATTGGCTCGTTTCCCTCTATGTAACGATCACCCTGAGCTTTCAGGTGGACGACCTTCCCTTGTCTTGCTATGAGACTCACGCTGCCCGCTAGCATGTTCGCGTCGATATAGCGTTGCATAACAGCGTCTAGATGCTCAAGCCGTTCGGACGACATGCCAACGCTCTCTGGATTAGCCCGGGGCAGTCGCTGTGCCACCACAGAGAAAGGAGAAACCAAGACTGTCTGTATGGCCACCGCGATTGCCACTGCGAATAGTTGCTTGTGCATCCTCAGACCTTTTCCCTTCGGAACGAACCGGGAGTGTTTTTTCAACGTGAAACCACTTCCGGCAAGGTTCGATGTGATGGATATCGACGCAATCAGTGCACCCCTAGGCCCCCGTCGATTACGATCGCTTGTCCGTTGATACCTTCAGCATCGTCTGAACACAACATCAGTGCTATATGTGCTACCTCTTCGGGGCGAATCAGACGCTTTTGGGGATTAGTCTCAAGTATGCTTTGTAGTGCTTCCTCATACGAGAGATCTGTTTTACCTACAATGCGGGTAACTGCATGGTCAGCCATGGCTGTGTCGACATACCCGGGACAGATCGCATTAGCAGTGACACCCTGATCTGCTACCTCAGCAGCTAATGCCCGGGTAAACCCGACCTGAGCGTGTTTAGAAGCACTATATGCGGCCATATATCGTCCGCCCTGTAATCCCGCGATCGATGCCACATTGATCACACGTCCCCACCCTCTCTCGATCATGCTTCCCAGAAAAGCTCTGGTGCAGAGGAATGTTCCAGTGGCATTAATCGCAAGTATTCTCTCCCACTCCTGGAGTTGGAGCACTTTGACTGGATTGGAGCGTGCAATACCTGCGTTATTCACCAGGATGTCGATGTCTCCGATCCTTCTTGAGACCTCTTGGGCCATCGTTTCAACGCTGGTTTCGTTTGCTACGTCACAGGGGATTGC
The DNA here is from genome assembly GCA_963934665.1 of uncultured bacterium. Lineage (GTDB taxonomy): Bacteria > Gemmatimonadota > Gemmatimonadetes > Longimicrobiales > Gaopeijiaceae > UBA1142. The sequence goes on from CAWVZF010000163.1 coordinate 1,727, forward strand.
ATGAGCTTCGTGCCCTGCGGATTGTAAGCTTTTTGCAACACTATCGATCTCGTCCACTGATCTAGCACTGACTACTACAGTCGCGCCGTTTTCGGCTAGGATCCGAGCAATGTGGCTTCCGATACCGCGTCCGCCTCCTGTGATCACGGCCGCACGTCCCTGGAGATCCATTACTATTCCTGAGTAGTTGTCATACGACTTCAAAGAGGCCTGCGACACCCATCCCTCCACCGACGCACATCGTCACGACAACATGACGTACTCCACGGCGGCGTCCTTCGATTAATGCGTGTCCTGCCAACCGAGCGCCCGTCATTCCAAAGGGATGTCCGATTGAGATTGAACCTCCGTTGACGTTTAACCGTTCGGACGGGATTCCAAGCTGGTCTCTGCAGTACACGACCTGAACAGCGAAGGCTTCATTCAATTCCCAGAGGTCGATGTCGTCCATCTTCATACCAGTGCGTTCCAACAATCGAGGTACTGCTAAGACCGGACCAATCCCCATCTCATCAGGTTCTAATCCTGCAACGGCAAGACCACGGAAGATCCCGAGCGGCTCTAGCCCGCGACGCTCAGCTTCGCGTGCTTCTACGACAACACATGCTGATGCACCATCAGATAGCTGGGAGGCGTTACCTGCAGTCACCGTCTTATCCTCACCCATCACGGGGTGAAGGGCCGCCAATCCTTCTGCCGTTGTGTCCGGTCGGTTACCCTCATCTTTAGTTAGGGTAACCGACTCTTCGTGGGTTGTACCGGTTTCCTTATCAGTGACTAGCTTGGTTGTGGTTAATGGCACGATCTCTTCGTCAAAATAGCCTTGTGCCTGAGCAGTTGCCGTGCGCTGTTGACTTGTAAGCGCGTACTCGTCCTGGCTCTCACGGTCGACCCCATATCTTTCGGCGACCACCTCTGCAGTATCGAGCATGCTCATCCATAGATCTGGCTTGTGCTCTTTTAGCCAGTCCTCATTCCAATGCACTTGGTTCAGATTATTCTGGACTAGGCTGATTGATTCGACACCTCCAGCAGCTGCGACTGGAACACCATCCAGGACAACGCGGTTAGCGGCAATCGCGATCGCTTGAAGCCCA
>CAWVZF010000164.1:0-2798 GCA_963934665.1 uncultured bacterium
GCTCTCATCGAATTCTGGGCGAGTTGGTGCGAGCAGTGCGAGGTGCTCCAACCACAACTTGATCGTATCCAGGCAGAGCATGGTGAACAGATTAAGATCGTTGCAGTGGCTGTTGGTGTTGCCCAGAGTTTGCGGCGCGTAAAACGGCACTTCGAAGATCATAATCCTGGCTACCCGTACTTGTACGACTCGCGCGGGGCAGCTGTTAGAGCGTATAACGCTCAGACCACATCGATCGTTGTGATGCTCGACCGTGACGGGAAAGTTGCCTACACCGGTGTCGGAACTTCCCAAGATTTGGTTGGAGCGGCTGAGGAGCTACTTAGACGCTAGAATCAAAGGTTTGAGTGATAACGATAAGAACAGAGGGGCCCGACACGGATAAGCGTTCGTGCCGGGCCCCTCTTTATTCCTACTGCGACTCTAAAAGTCTAGTTAGTTCCCTTCTGGTTCGGGAGTAACTCGGTCGATGACTTCAGCAAGATGTTCGTAGGCCATCGGATCATTTTGATTGAAGCTCTCGATTGTCTCCGCAATCCGGCCGTCTGGCCCGACCACGATTACCGCTCGGCTATCCACCATGTTGTTTGAGCGCAGACCTCCACCGAAGGCGGCGTAAGTACCACCATTGTTAGAGGCATCGCTGCCGAATAGAAACGGAAAATCCGCATCTTTCAACCACGATCCAAGTTCACTTTGTGAGTCATTAGAAACGCCTATAAGCACGACGTTTCGTCCTTCATTGAAAAGGCTTGCGTACTGATCACGGTACGCTGTCATTTGGACTGTTCAGCCAGGTGTCCTGACGCGGAAGAAGAACGCGAGGACAACCGTTTCGCCTCTGTAGTCACTCAGGCGGATTGGCTCTTGGAGCAACCCGTAACGGGTCGCTCCAGGTAGAGCAAAATCCGGGGCCATGGCACCAACAGCAAGGAGGCCCGAGTCCTGAGCGCTGGCTTCTGCCGGCGCGCCCATCGCGATCACTCCTGCAAGAAGACCAAGTGCGATCAATTTGCGCATCTGTGTCTGTCTCCCGGGTGTGAGGCAAGGTCGAGCGGTCAATATCGGTTGGCTTGGAGCAGCATGCCAGCCCCCTACCTAGTGTAGGGCTCGACATTGATCACCCATCTTCAACTCTAGTGACTAGGTCCAGGAGAGAGGGTCTTTACGATAGATCTGATATCAGGTCTAGAAGATGGTTGTGGGCATAGTCAACAGTTGGGCGTAAAGGTCGATTGCGTACCAAAGGTTCGCGATGCGCAGATTTTCGTCCGGAGCGTGTTGATTGTTATCATGATTCGCGACCGGGACGATGATTGCAGGTTTTTGTAGGATCTCTGTAAAGGGTGTAAGGGGCAACGTTCCACCCATCCCTGGTGCCACCACTAGTGAGCCCTCTCCAAAGGCCAGGTTGGCGGCCGAACTGGCTGCTGCCATCACACTCTGGGCGAAGGGGTTCGACATCGAAGTACGGGCCGCTCTGGAGCCACCACCGCCGGTGACTTTTGCGATCAATGGGTAGCTGCGACGTGTCTCCATATCTGGATCTTCTGAGACAATATGGAACCCCTGGCGCTGGATATGGTCCACGATTAGCTGTCGGAGGTGTGCTGGGTCGTTGCCCTTCACAAGTCGAATTCCGAGAGCAGCGACTGCGGTATTCGGGATCACATTGCGGGCGAGAGCACCCGTATTGCCACTTGTGATTCCTCGAATATTCAAGGCAGGCACCATTAGTCGCTCAGGTAGGGACTCAGGCTCGCCTTCAGAGCGAACAATCCCAAGTTCACTCTTCAGTTGCTCATCCCATGCAGGCATCGCTGCCAGCGCGGCGCGCTCTTCTTCTCCAATTGGGTCAGCTGTGTCATACCAACCGTCCACGAGTACGCGTCCAGCCTCGTCCTTCATAGACACTAAGAGCCGAGACAGGATTACACCTGTATCTGGTGCCCAATTCCCATAATGCCCCGAGTGAAGGTTTCGTGCAGCTCCGTACACGGTGACTTCCATTCCCATCGACCCACGCACGCCAAATGTGATTTGCGGACGTCCACTGGGGTGTGCGGGTCCATCAAAGAACAGCCAAATATCGATCGGATCGAGGCGGTCCTTGAATGTTTCCATGTAGCGAGGGAGGTTCCGTGATCCAGCTTCTTCCTCACCATCAAAGAAGAAAATCAAATTCGAAGTAGACTGAATGCCCTCTTCTTGGAAGGCCCTTAGTACGGGGAGGATTGCAGCTATCGGTGCCTTGTCATCTCCGGCGGATCTCGCGTAGAGGCGCCAGGCAGGGTCAACTGCCTCACCCGGCTCTGGCATCGGGAGTTGTCTTCCGCCCTCTGGGATTGGGGCCGAGTAGAGTGTCGGCTCAAATGGAGGGTGCGTCCAGTTCAATGGGTCGACAGGCTGGCCATCATAGTGCACATAGATCCCTAACGTCCGAGTCGCACCTGGGACATTAAGTTCCCCGTAGACAATTGGTGGAACGCCTTCAAGTTGAAGGAGTTCAGAGTCAACGTTGACGGCGAGAAGTTCGTCACGGATATACTCCGCCGCACGTGTGATATCGTCTAGGTCCCGGGCTCGGTTGGGATAACTCAGCAGCTCCGCAAAGTCTCTGAGGATTTCAACTTCATGCGCTTCCCGGTATGTGCGTGCTACCTCAGCTCCCGATTGTGCAGAGAGAGAAGAAATAGGTATTGCACAGTAGAGTGCTATAAGCAGGAGCCTCTTCATTCGGCTAATCCTAGCCAAGTGTATCGCTGTGGTATCCCTCTGCATTTCTAGATCATCCTCTT
>CAWVZF010000165.1:0-2764 GCA_963934665.1 uncultured bacterium
CTATAAGCATGAGGAGACATGGCACGACGATAACGGCCATAGTCATGTGCGCGCCTCTACTGTGGGGCCTTCTCTAGCGCTTCCGATTGTAGACGGGCTTGTCCCACTGGGAACTTGGCAACAGATCGTGCTCATCGACTTCGACACTCGTCCCCGTAAACGCACAGTTCACCTGAGTGTTATCGGAATAGGAAAATCGTGATGAGGGTGGAACCGGAGTGTGACTCAAGTTGAAGATATGAATTCATCAATGGCTTCCACCCAACGTCGAGGCCGTTCCAAGTGCACGGTGTGGCCCACACCAGAAACGATGACCAACTCAGCCTGTGGGAGCACCGCAGCCATTTCTTTTCCGATCTCAACAAACTTGGCGTCAAGCTCTCCTACGATAATAAGTGTCCGAGTTTTGATGTTGGGCAGGACATCCCAAAGAGATGGCAACACCCCAGTCCCCAAACCTCTAAGTGCAGAAGCCAAGCCAGCCTTGGTATTGCGTAGTCCCTGAGCATGGCGCTCTGCACGCACAGGACCAGGAAGCTGAAGTTGGGTCTCGAAAAGTGGGAGGCGTTCCCATCCTCTGAGAAAATCCTCGACGCCGTACAATTCTATTTTGCGCGCTAGTTCCTCATCATTCACTTGCCGCTCTAACCTCTCACCTTCTGTAGCAAGCCCTGGAGAAGCCGATTCTAGGATCAGACGGCGCACCTTTGTCGGGTAAGCAGCCGCAAAATGGAGAGCAACCCGTCCCCCCATCGAATAACCGATTAAGTCTGTGGGCCAAACTCCAGCGTGCTCAACCCGAGTGAGTGTTGCTTCAAGTGAGAAATCCTTGGGGTCTAGATCAGTGGAATGACTCCCGTGACCTGGAAGGTCACACAGGACAGGTGAGCAACCTACAGACGTAAGCCCATCTAAGATCAACTGCCCCCATGAATCGGATGACCCAGTGAAGCCATGGAGTAGAACTGGGTAGTGGTGAATCAGTTTAGACCCTCCCTACTTGCAGAGCCTTCGGCCCAGGAGAAGCTTGCTAGGATGAAGATCTTAGTTGTTGGTTCCTCCGGCATTATCGGCTCGGCCGTGGCAAACGCTCTTTCGGAGTGCGGCCAAGACATCGTTGAGGTAACGCACTCGGGAGAAGGGCTCACGGTAGACCTGTCTGACATAGCCTCAATCAAAGCATTGTACGATAAAGTCGGAAAACTGGATGCGGTTGTGTGCGCTGCAGGTGTAGCACAGTTCGGCCCTCTGGAAGAGCTTTCTGATAACGATTTTACGCAGAGCATTGAGAACAAGTTAATGGGCCAGGTGAACCTAGTGCGATGTGGGATCGGACAGGTAGCCGAAGGAGGCTCATTCACGCTTACAAGCGGTGGATTGTCACAGAATCCGGCTGCAGCAACGACCGCTGTGAGTATGGTCGGCGCTGCAGTCGAAGCCTTTGTAAAGGGAGCTGCGATCGACTTGGAAGGCCGTTACCGGGTTAATGTGGTGAGCCCGGGCTGGGTCGCGGAAAGTCGCATAAAGGTCGGGCTTGGTCCGATGCCGGGCATCTGGGGCCGGGATTTGGCCGAGTATTACATCGACCTTGTAGAGGGCCTGCAAACAGGCCAAATAGTTCAGGCGGAAACAGCTAAGCCTGATTGTATTTCCTAGATACGCTGATGGTCCGCTCGCCAATTCTTGATAGCTTGCTTGAGTGTCTTACGGTCGGAGATTCCTTCTGATAGTGCTTTGAACACCAGCCCGGGTAGCTCCTCGTCAGAGGCAAAGCGCAGCGCAATCATTTGCTCTGTCGTCACTTCAGGAATCCTTTGCTTGAGTTCCTCAGGGAGAAGCCTCTCCATACGCAACTGCTCCTCGAGCCGAATAACTCTATCCTGAACACCTAATGCAAACCAACGGGCGAAAAAAGCTGCAAAAACAACACCTACTGAGAAAATGAAGGCCACTAAACCAGCAACGGAAAAATCGACCACGACCCCATATCCCAAGTAGAGACTAGGGAGTACGAGCATAGGTGTCATCCAAAAATGGTAGGCAGGAACCATCTTAGCGTGGTTCTTAAAGTTTTGGTCTGATTGGCTCATAGGTTCCTCTATCATTGGGCAACTAAGGTGCGTACCGGACCCTAGAAATGGGGTGACCAAACTAACGAAGACGTGTATGGTGTGCAGTCCAGAGCATGATTGGAGTCTATGAAGAGCTACCAGTTCCGTGAGTACGGAAAACATCTTGAGCCGATTGAACATCCCGAGCCTTCGCCGGAAGGGACGGAAGTCTTAGTCCGTGTCCTAGCATGCGGTGCATGTCATAGTGACGTACACCTTTGGGAGGGTGAGTACGACCTCGGGAACGAACGGAAACTGGATGCTAGAAGTGGCCGGGACTTGCCCTTCACCTTAGGTCATGAGATTTCTGGCGAAGTAGTCCGAGTTGGGCCCGATGCACAGGACACGCTGATCGGGAAACGGTTTGTGGTATTTCCGTGGATTGGGTGTGGAACCTGCAATATCTGCGATCGTGAAGCCGAACATCTTTGTCTTCGGCCTCGGGCACTCGGGACTTTTGTGGATGGGGGATATAGCGATCACGTGCTAGTTCCCCACCCGAAATACCTCTTCGATTTTGGCAATCTCAAACCAGAACTTGCATGCACGTATGCATGCTCAGGCCTCACTGCATATAGCGCAGCGAAGAAAGTCATCGGCCATCATGGATCTCACATCGTGATCATCGGAGCGGGAGGCGTTGGCCTTTCAGC
>CAWVZF010000166.1:0-2707 GCA_963934665.1 uncultured bacterium
AGACGTCTAGGCCGACGAGAATTCCACGAATGGATTCCGGCATTGCTCCTACCAGAGCGAGTCCAGTGGTCAGTTCTCCCAGATTCGCGAGTGCAATGGCATGAATCGATTGAAGATGATTTCTGACAGCCCGGCGTTCACGGAGTTGAACTTTCACATGGCCTGGCTCAAGCGTGAGTATTCTTGCTCCAAGTCCCCCCGTGTAGGGTATTTTCCATCCCAGGATCTTGTTGAAGAACCAACGTCCTCCGGGGAAGGGAGAAAGGCGCACCCATAGCGTTTGGAGTTGTGCACCGGGAGACTCTTGGGTTCGTGCCATCCAATAGAGAGTTAAGGTTCTTAGAGAAGGCGCTTATCTTCGGGGGTACGCACTGGTTCGGCAACGCGTGCACTAAAGATGAGCATATCAGTTGATTGTGATAACGAAGCTGCTGACCTATAGGGGCTAGTATGTTAGAGGTGACTGAGCACCATTTAGAGGTGACTCGCACAGCACGGTACTACAGGGTGGGGCACTGCGACCACAAAGGAGAGCTTTGGTACGTACTTCACGGGTACAGACAGGCAGCTGCCAGATTCCTGAGTCGTTTCACGACTATAGCGACTGACTCGAGAATGGTTGTAGCTCCAGAGGCTCTAAATCGTTTCTATCTGGGCTCAGAACCAGGCCGCCACGGGCCTGAGTCCATGGTTGGTGCCACATGGATGACTCGCGAAGATCGGGAGTTCGAGATCCAGGACTACGTGCGCTACCTAGATGCGTTAGCAGAAGGTATCGGTCTTATTTCTTCTACAACTGTGCTTGGTTTCTCCCAGGGTGTTGCCACTGCTGCACGATGGATTGTTCTCGGTAGGATTCAACCAGATCGGTTGATTCTATGGGGAGATTATCTCCCTCCAGATTTAGACATGGAGTTAGCGAGTAGCGCTCTTAAGCATACCGAACTCGTCATCGTAAGGGGCAGCGAAGACCCAGCGCTCGACGAAGAATCCACAATGAAAGAAGAAGAGCGGCTTAAGAGTGTTGGGATTACTTATCAGGTCCTCGTTTATTCAGGTGGACATGAGATTGATCCGCAGGCTCTGAGCCAACTTTCCACTCAGTCCTAGAAGAAGCATGGCTAGACCCTCGACAGCAGATTAGCCAAAGAACAGGTGGGACTCTTTGATATAGGCAGGGTCTAGAAGTCGCCTACAAGGGTGATCTCCTGGACCAATTCGTAGCCAGTCTCACGAGCGACAGTATCCCGCGCCAGATTAATCAGATAGCAAACTTCGTTAGCCGTAGCACCACCAAGGTTCACGATGATATTTGCGTGTTTATGAAAAATCCCAGCGGCCCCATGGGTTCGCCCCTTAAGTCCACATTCGTCGATTAGTCGACCCGCTCCAATCCCATCGATTTTCCGGAAGATTGAACCGACGCAGGGGTAAAGCCAAAGGTCAGGATGTCTTGTGTCGCGCCATTCAAGGTTTTCGCGCATGACGCGCCTGAGGTCATCAAGGGGGGTGACCTCTAGCTGGAATGTCGCCGACAAGACGATGTCGCTTTTGGTTTGCAGGATACTTTCATCGTAACCGAACTCGAAATAGTCGACGTTCACTGTTTTGAGTTCTCCTTCATCTGTAAGGATTTCTGCCGAATCCAGAACTTCTTCGATGAACAGCGTACGCTCACGCTTCGGTGCAGGGGAAAGGAAATGAAGATTTTGCCAGAGTGCGCCGCCTACGGTACTAGGAATCCCGACGAAATGGTGGAGGCCACCGAGATTTTGGGCTACAGTGGCATCAATTAGGTCCGGAAATGTTTCTACACCTGCACCTGCCTTAACAGTGACATCGTCGAGAAACTCTATTCCCCCGACCTCGCTTCGGATGACCAGGCCCCGGAATCCCTTGTCACCAAATAGGATGTTCGCACCTCGTCCCAGCAGGAAGTAGGGCACTCCTGCTTCTTTGGCTGCGAGTACGGCACCAGCCAACTCACTAGGGGTACGTGCCCGGTATAGTAGGTCTGCTGGTCCCCCGATCCTGAAGGTCGTCATGGGGGCGAGTGGTACACCCAGTTCCAGGCGTTCTTCATTCAGTGTCCCACGAAGTGCCTTAAGGAAATCGAGACTCGACGTCATACTGGGCAGGCCTTTTTTGGATACAAACTGTAGTCAGCATCCGGCGGAGTATGGCAATACATCAAAAAGATAGCCGCGGTTTTGAGGGACTGGTAGCTTGCCGGTCGTCAGAGTGATACCGATACAAGTTTGGGGCCAGAATGTATGAGTAATCAGGAATGCAGGGATTTTGCAGCCCTCTTCAGTCGTGAATTGGACCGGCTCGAAGGTGAGATAGAGCAGTATTCGAACGAGTCAAAACTATGGGCTGTTTTAGGGGATCAGAAAAATTCCGCCGGTAACATCGCACTGCATGTGTGTGGCAACTTGATGCATTACATAGCAGAGGGTCTTGGACAGTCCGGTTACGTCAGGGATCGTGGGGCTGAATTCTCTGAGCGTGTCACCCGGATCGAACTTATTGAGCGGGTCCGTGTCTGTAAGATGACCGTTACTGCGGTGCTTGAGGCGCTAGACGATTCAATACTAGACGAGATCTATCCAGCGCAAGCACCAGAGCGGATGGGAAGGATTCGTTCGCGCACCTTCCTGCTACACTTGATTTGGCATTTGGGCTGGCATCTCGGTCAGATCTACTA
>CAWVZF010000167.1:0-2673 GCA_963934665.1 uncultured bacterium
GGATGCACACAGTCCAGTTGTTCCTGGGTAGCAGCTTTGATCATCTCTCCAACACGAACAGCGTCGCCGGCCTCATCGGGGGTCAATGTCAGCCCCAACGGCTTCGCGTCAGCAATGACATAGAACATTCCACCATACGCCACATCGACTAAGACGGTGCCAAGCTCCGGGACCTCGACCGGTGTGTCGAGGTGTACGGCGAAGGCAGGAACATTCTTGAATGTCACCCCCCGGACCTTACCCTCGTGTACCTCAGCTCGTACAGCAATCAATCCGGCAGGAGCTTCCAACGTCAGTTCCGTGATTGGCTCCTCAACTTCCACCATTCCTGTCTCGATAAGGACCGTTGTGACGGCGATCGTATTCGTGCCTGACATGCCCGGGTATTCAACTTGCTCCATGATCACATAACCAGCGTCAGCCTCAGGTTGTGTCGGTGGTAGAATCAGATTGCAATTTGCTGCGGGATATCCCCGTGGTTCGCGGAGCATGCGGAGACGAATTTCGTCTTTTTGAGTTTGGAGATAGAGCATTTTTTCAAACATAGTCTTGCCAGGTACGTCGCTGACTCCGCCCACAATCACGCGACCAGGCTCACCACACGCGTGGGTATCGACCGCCTGAATCCTGTCCGTTAAACGCATCTGAACTCCCGATCTCTTAGCGGTTCGCAGGTCTTGGTCCGGATCTCCATACATCTTCATATACCCACTTCAAGTGGTCTCGATCTGGAGGGTAAAACCCCTATACAGCGCTGGTGAGATTAGGGCGAGGACTTGGCAAAGGCTAATTCTGTTTCCGTCAGTGCCTCGTAATTATGCAGGGCAGAGCCCTGACATTCCTTAAAGAAAACTCACGTTGCAAGTTGCGAGGCTGAGGTATACAGGGACAGATTTCGTGACGTGTTGTTGACCTGTTGGAGGTGAAAGATGAGAAGATCGTCACTACTGTGTCTCCTTGCTGTCGGATTTACGGCGTGTGCAGCTGCGGGTCCCGAGATTCTTCGGCCGGGAGTGGCTACACTTGATAATTCGTATGCAGTGGCATTCTCAGAGAATCCACAGCCTGAGCGATACGCGGCTTTTCGAGATGCAATCGCCCTAGAACTCAGGTCAAGAGGACTCACTATTAGCGCTAACCCTTCTCGTGTTTCGATTGTGATCCTCTTGGAGACGGCAGAGCGCGTATCAAACTGTGAGGCAACCTGCGGATTACTGGACAAGGCAAGTTTTACTTTCACTGAACGTGGGGATATGACGAATCCGATCGCCCGTGCTACGGTCGATAATGGAAGAAGGACTAGGGGATCTGTAACCCCAGGATCTCTGGCTGTATCTGTGCGCGCGGACGGTACCCCACGAACCCAAGAGATGGACGATGCTACATTCGTTATAGCGGTAGCGGATGAGATCATGAGGCTGATCGGCTAGTCTTTGATTCCTAGCCTTGGCGGCTGTGTAGGTGCGTTCCTGCTGTATCATAGAGTGAGCTGAAGGATGGAAACTCTGCTTCTGTTTTTCGAGCAGATGCCAAACTCGCAAAAACTCATCTGGGTGATGGTATGCCTAGCGATGAGTTGGCTTCTCGAGGGGAACCTTCCACTAACTCAGCTCAGCTACCGGAAATGGAAGCATGCGGGAGCGAATTTAGTATTCTTGGCAACCACGCTCATCATTAATGCAGGCTTCAGCATTCTCTCGGTACATGCTACAACCTGGACATCAGCTCAGAGTTTTGGGCTTTTGAATTTCTTCGATACGCACGTGTTGGTAGAACTCGCGATCGCTCTCGTTTTGCTGGATTTGACGGCTCAATACTGGGCTCACTATCTGCTCCACAAAGTCAGGTGGATGTGGCGCCTGCATGTGATTCACCACAGTGACACCAAGGTTGATGCTACTACTGGCACAAGGCTTCATCCAGGTGATTTTGCGGTCCGTGAAGTTGTTGCTTTGGCAGCACTCATTCTTACCGGTGCACCGCTCGCGTTCTACGTCATCTATCGAGTAACAACCATTTTTTTCACTTTTCTCACGCATGCCAACTTCTCTTTGCCCAAACGTGTAGATGCTGCTCTAAGTCTAGTTTTTGTGACACCAGACATGCACAAGTTCCACCACCATTTCGAGCGCCCATGGACTGACACGAATTTCGGCGGGATCCTGTCAGTCTGGGATCGAATGTTTGGGACATTCGTCTATGGAGATCCCAGAGAAGTGAACTATGGTGTTGATGTGGCTGATCCCGAACGAGATGAGGACGTGCTGCATCAGTTTGCGTTACCCTTCCGGCAAGGAGCTCGCTTGGATCGTGACCCGTTGTAGCTCCTGTGTTACTTAGGAGGTTATTCCTCTCAAGTCTCTGTCCAGAACGTTATTGACCGAGGTTTTTTGATCGACCTAACCCGTCCATAACCGCTCCAACCAGTTTTGATGATTTGCGATCCCACAGTTGGACAAACCAAGATTATGCGATGAATAAAAGACTGCTAACCGCTTTCCTTATGGGTTCCTTTGGCTTAACTGCCTGCGCTCCGGCAGCGGACGAATCAATGTCCGAGGTACCTGATTTTGTCCCTCCTCGCGATACCGACGTGCTCATTGCGGAATTGACGTTCAACTCACAGGGCGTGCCAAGCGTTGGGACACCCACGAATCTCACACAACGACGAGA
>CAWVZF010000168.1:0-2670 GCA_963934665.1 uncultured bacterium
CGTAACAAGGTAGCCGTAGGGGAACCTGTGGCTGGATCACCTCCTTTCTAAGGAAATAAGATCATAAAACAGACCCAGGCAAAGCATTCGTGCTCTGCTTGAGAGTTTTGGGTCTTATATATCTTAGCAGATGGATTTGTGTTTGGACGTTAACGGCCTTTGCGGGCCGTTAAGATCCGGATGAATCCAAAACTGCATCGCCGTCTTCGCATCCCTTCACTTGACTTGTTGCCAATCTCTGGCCCCATGGGGCCTGTAGCTCAGCTGGTTAGAGCGCACGCCTGATAAGCGTGAGGTCGGTAGTTCAAATCTACCCAGGCCCACCACATCAGACGGAAGCTGGTTGGTCTTGGCGAGAGGGTTTATTGGCTTCCTCGAGGGCTGTTTGACTGGCTCATAGGTTGGTCAGTTTTTGGCCGGGGAGGGGGTGTAGCTCAGTTGGGAGAGCGCCGGCTTTGCAAGCCGGAGGTCATCGGTTCGAGCCCGTTCACCTCCACCACTTAGAATCTTTGAAGTTAGACAGAGATCTGTGGTGAGGGGGTGAATTAAAGTTCGATGATTTTAGGAATTTGGTAATGGGTCTGGAATTTGGATGTCGCTAGGGCGGAGTAATTTATGTCCTCGACTTCCGAGTTATTTGAAATCGTAAAAGGTCTGGCAAGAATAAAGTGAGATCACTCGACGTGTTTTATGTTGTGGTGATCGAGCGGCTGAGAATGAGTATATTCAACGCAGTGCAAAAACGTCGAAGCTATATTTTGGGAGAGGCAATATCGCGGTGGTATTATTTATCACGGGTGGTGGTTGGACTTTACCGGGATGTAGTTCTGAGAGCGGTTTTGCGACTGTGCATAGAGCTCATATCAAGTGTACAAAGGGCATTTGGTGGATGCCTTGGCGCTAAGAGGCGATGAAGGGCGTAGCACGTTGCGATAAGCCCCGGGGAGTTGCGAGCAAACTTTGATCCGGGGATTTCCGAATGGGGAAACCCGACCCTTAGGGGTCATCACCTGGCGAATACATAACCAGGTGAAGCAAACCCGGCGAACTGAACCATCTAAGTAGCCGGAGGAAAGGACATCAACCGAGACTCCGTTAGTAGTGGCGAGCGAACGCGGACCAGGCCAGTGGTCAAGAAATTTAAACCGGAATCGTCTGGAAAGGCGAGCCAAAGACGGTGATAGCCCCGTACGGGTAAACGAATATGCAGTCCTTGAGTAGGGCGGGGCACGTGAAACCTTGTCTGAACATGGGGGGACCACCCTCCAAGCCTAAGTACTCCTTAGCGACCGATAGTGAACTAGTACCGTGAGGGAAAGGTGAAAAGCACCCCGATAAGGGGAATGAAATAGTACCTGAAACCGAATGCCTACAATCAGTCGGAGGAAGACACACGTTTTCGGATGTGTGGGTTTCTGACGGCGTACCTTTTGTATAATGGGTCAGCGACTTAATCTGTGCAGCAAGCTTAAACCGTTAGGTGTAGGCGTAGCGAAAGCGAGTCTTAATAGGGCGTTTAGTTGCTTGGATTAGACCCGAAACCGGGTGATCTAGCCATGGGCAGGTTGAAGGTGCGGTAACACGCACTGGAGGACCGAACCCACCTATGTTGAAAAATGGGGGGATGACCTGTGGCTAGGGGTGAAAGGCCAAACAAACCCGGAGATAGCTGGTTCTCCGCGAAAACTATTTAGGTAGTGCGTCACGTATGTCCGCCGGGGGTAGAGCACTGGATGGGCTAGGGGGGAGCAGATCCCTACCAAACCTAACCAAACTCCGAATACCGGTGAGACCAGCGTGGCAGACAGACGGCGGGTGCTAAGATCCGTCGTCGAAAGGGAAACAGCCCAGACCGCCGACTAAGGTCCCCAAGTCATGGCTAAGTGGGAAAGGATGTGGGAAGGCCAAAACAACCAGGAGGTTGGCTTAGAAGCAGCCACCCTTTAAAGAAAGCGTAATAGCTCACTGGTCTAATTAAGCCGTCCTGCGCCGAAGATGTATCGGGGCTAAAGCCATGCACCGAAGCTGCGGATGCGTGCTTGCACGCGTGGTAGCGGAGCGTTCCGTACGCCAGTGAAGGTGACTCGCGAGAGTTGCTGGAGGTATCGGAAGTGAGAATGCTGACATGAGTAGCGATAAAGAGGGTGAGAGACCCTCTCGCCGTAAGTCCAAGGTTTCCTGCGCAAGGTTAATCCGCGCAGGGTGAGCCGGCCCCTAAGGCGAGGGCGAAAGCCGTAGTCGATGGGAACCAGGTTAATATTCCTGGGCCTGCTGGTGGTGACGAATACTGGACGTAGTTTACCCTTATTGGATTGGGTGGGCTGCCAAGGTGTTCCAGGAAATAGCCCCAGCGTAAGACCGTACCCTAAACCGACACAGGTGGACAGGTAGAGCATACCAAGGCGCTTGAGAGAATGGCATTGAAGGAACTCGGCAAAATGCCCCCGTAACTTCGGGAGAAGGGGGCCCTGTTCCTGGGCAACCAGGGGCAGGGGGCACAGACCAGGGGGTGGCGACTGTTTACTAAAAACATAGGTCTCTGCGAAGCTGTAAGGCGACGTATAGGGACTGACGCCTGCCCGGTGCCGGAAGGTTAAGGGGATGGGTGAGAGCTTTGAACCGAAGCCCCGGTAAACGGCGGCCGTAACTATAACGGTCCTAAGGTAGCGA
>CAWVZF010000169.1:0-2659 GCA_963934665.1 uncultured bacterium
GTCAACGAACTAAGAGAAATGGTTGGCTGACAGCCTAGAGGGGAGCACCACACCGGACGCGCAAAACAGTGTTGTATAGTCCGGGGTAAGTTCGGCGAAATAGGGGGGCTTACTTATGGGAAAAAGTGACCCAGCTCACCTGCCAAGCCGTTTTCCAGAAAGACGGTTACTCAGTCTTCCATCGAATCACGGTGCCTGAGATCCGTTGGACTGGAATTCCGTCCCTTCCCTCTGTGTACGTGTCACTCGACTGCAGGATGAGAGCGTCTCCTCCCGCCAAGCACCCCTCTTCCATCATCTTGGGTAATACATCTTCCAAGTCTGACTTCCACGCGCTTCCCTCTGCTTCCACGATACCGAGCTCCTCATAACTTTTACCTTCTGGAACCCCGGTACTGATAATCTCGATCTCGCAGTACATGCTCTTAGGCGGATACACCGAGCTCTGAGTCGGTATAAACGTAGCATTCACACATCCTCCGAAGAGGATGATCATCGTAAGAAAAGATCCCAGCCTAAGGAGTCTTGAGGGTGTCTTCATCTAGGGTGCTCCTCCATAGCTCAAATATGTTTCCAGAGCATGTCTTTCTGCCAGTGCGCCCGACAGGATTCGAACCTGTGACCTCGTGCTCCGGAGGCACGCGCTCTATCCAACTGAGCTACGGGCGCATTCGAGGATCAAGATCGCGTAACCACCTTGCCGGTCAAGCTAAAAACCAGGGCAGGAATAAGTCGACGCCCGCCACGGTAAGGTGACGGGCGCCGTCAGACGAGCGCGTGAAATAAGCCGAGTTCTGTCCCCTTACGGGGGAGGATCATTCCTCTAGGACTACCGTTGCCGGCAGCCTCGTGCGGCCTACCCGGGACTCAGTTGGAGCGAGCAACTCCTTGTCCCCTATTTGGCCTTGCTCCGGGTGGGGTTTGCCTTGCGACTCCCGTTACCGGAAGCCCGGTGCGCCCTTACCGCACCCTTTCACCCTTGCCTGTGCCGCAAGCGGCCATCGGCGGTCTACTCTCTGTTGCACTTTCCGTCGCCTCTCGGCGCCCGGGCGTTACCCGGCACCCTGCCCTGCGGAGCTCGGACTTTCCTCCGGTGGCATAAACCATCGGCGATCCTCACTCACACGCTCATCCCAATCCTAACTCATGGGCCCAACTATCCCCAGTCCCCTAGTGTATCCAGACCACTTGACCACCTTATATGAACTAGCTTAGAGAATTTGACTTGTGGGGGGTTGAGACGACACGATTCTGCCTGATCAAACCAGCGAGATATTTGCGATGCGGCGTCTAAGCTTTCTGTGGTTCATAGTCATTCTTGTCATCACTCCACTTGGAGTCACTGGTCAAGAAGAGCCGATCGTTATCTACCTTGTGAGACACTCTGAACGAGCAGAAGACGGCACGAACGATCCCCCGATTTCAGATGCTGGGTGGGCACGGTCACAGCTTTTGTCAAAAATGCTCGAGGATGCTGGGTTAACACATATCCATTCGACCGACTACAAGCGCACACTTTCGACGGGTGAACCCACAGCAGAAGCTACTGGCCTAACGATCGACTTGTACGATGCAAGCGACCTAGCTGCGGCAGCCGCGCTTATAGCTGCTACTCCTGGACGCCATCTGGTTTTAGGACACTCAAATACGACACCGGGCTTCGTTGAAGCCCTAGGTGGAGAGGCAGGTACCCCGATCGCTGAGATGGAGTACGACAGGCTCTATATCGTCACACTATTCCAGGGCAGTGTGAGTTCAGTACTTCTCAGGTTTGGTGAGAAATTTAG
Organism: uncultured bacterium; assembly: GCA_963934665.1. Lineage (GTDB taxonomy): Bacteria > Gemmatimonadota > Gemmatimonadetes > Longimicrobiales > Gaopeijiaceae > UBA1142. Next base: position 1,788 of record CAWVZF010000169.1, read on the forward strand.
CGGGTAACGCGAGCCCGAAGACCAAGCGAACGATATCGCATCCGTTCAATCTCAGGATTTACCCTAAGAAATGGGGCGATTCCCACTCGCCTCATCAAAATGCTCCTGGAACCAGTCGAACATCCGTTCCCAATGATCCACGAAGTCTTCAGCAGAACTTGCCCGCCCCGCCCCATGACCTCCACTCATGTAGTTAACCCAGACAACCTCTTTTTCGAGCCGACGGAGTGCATAGTACATCTCCCGTTGATTCGTTGCAGGCACATTCCAGTCTCCCTCACCGGAAAGCATCAATAGTGGGGTATTGATGCGGTCTGCGAACATGATCGCTGAATGTTCTATGTATTTCTGTGGTTGCTCCCAAAGAGTGGCACCAATACGGTCTTGCCCAATCTCAGCTGCACGATAGTTACGAGTGGTGATCCTAGGACTATCGCCGAGAAATGAGATGATATTCACTTTGCCGGACACATTCGCTGCAGCCGCGAAACGATCGGTCTGGGTAATCAGCAAGTTCACTGCGTAACCACCATAACTCTGGCCGTACACACCGATCTTGTCGTTATCGACTATGCCGCGGTCAACAAGCTTGTTGACCGCAGATGGGACCGCCTTGAGCCAGGCCTCACCTGGAAAACCTTCTTCAAACCGCACAGAAGGCCTGAAGCCAAACCAACCCTGAGCCGTAATAAGGTTCATGTTCTCGTTATAACCGTTATCGAAGAACTGCTCGTAGATCTCTGCTACCAGCGGGTATTTCCGTCCAGGCTCATAGCCGACGGGATAATAGAGGATCCCGTAGAGCGTATTCCCGTCTATATCGAGATACTCGATGAGTTCAGTTTTCGAGAGTGGAAGATCAGCAAGCTGAG
>CAWVZF010000170.1:0-2574 GCA_963934665.1 uncultured bacterium
GCAGCCTCTTCTTCCGCCTTAGCAGCAGCAGCTTCTGCAGCTTCCTTAGCAGTCCGCTCTTCTGCAGCTCGTCGGGCAGCCAAAGCTTCTGCGCGCTTAGCCTGCTGCTCTTCCGGATCAGCTTCACCCAAAGCTACAAGGGCATCTCCGCCTTTTCTCGCCTTAGCTATCAATGACTTCATAGTCCCTGACGGCTGGGCCCCTTCACTGAGCCAATGGTCAACACGCTCAAGATTCAACACGAGACGTGCAGGGTTGGAAAGCGGCTTGTAGTAGCCAATCGATTCTATGAACCGTCCATCGCGTGGTGAGTCATTATCTGCAACTACGACGCGATAGTGGGCCTTCTTCTTACGGCCCATCCTTCTAAGTCGAATCTTTGCGGGCATCTTCTCGGGTGTTATAGGGTGCGCTAACCGTCCTGCGTTCGCGAGCACGGTCTCGGGGGTGGTAAACCCCGAACAGAGCGGAGGCCAAGGATAAAAGAGTAGTGGTTGGCTGTACAGCGATAGTCAATAAACGTGTGTCTGAACTGCTCAATTTCTAGCAACCCTTGAAGAGGCTTTATACTGGCCTGAAGCCTTTCTCAAGTAGTGATCTTCAACTTAATCAGCTCTATGAATTTCCTTATACCTGTGAACTACAGAGACTAGAATCAGTTGGTTCAAGCTACTTCAATAATTTGGCTGCGCTTGCTCCCAACGGAAATCCAGTGGACCGGTGCATTCGCCAGCTCAGCGACCCGGTCCAAGTATGCACGAGCATTAGCCGGAAGGTTCTCGAGTTTGCGCACATCACACGTTGATTGTTCCCAACCTGGCAACGTCTCATATACTGGCTCAACACGGGAAAGAGACCAGGTATCAGCAGGGAAAACATCTGTGATGGTCCCATCTGGCATGCGATATCCTGTTGCTACCTGAAGTTCGGGTATGGTGTCGAGCACATCCAGTTTGGTTACTGCGAGTCCAGTAAGTCCGTTGACCTGAGCGGCAAAACGTGCGAGCACGGAATCGAACCAACCGCATCGCCTAGGCCTCCCCGTAGTAGCTCCAAATTCTCCACCAAGTGTCCGGATATGTTCATCCATTTTCGGATCAAATGCGGTTGGGAATGGTCCTTCGCCGACGCGAGTAGTATACGCCTTTACCACCCCAACCACCGTATCTATCGAGGTAGGACCTATTCCAGTACCAGTCGCCGCCGCCGCCGCCGTCGTATTAGATGAGGTGACGAATGGATACGTTCCATGGTCGAGATCCAGGGCCGTACCCTGCGCACCCTCGAGAAGCACTTTTCTGCCATCTAAGAGCGCACTGGAAATGTCCCTCCCAACATCTGTTCCGAGGGCCAAGAGTCGATCTCCTAACGCCAAGGCTTCTGCCATCTCGATATCTAGTTGTTCAGTAACCACTACCCCTAGTTGCTCTAACCGTCGACAAATGCGCTCTTGGGCTATCTGGATTCTCTTGTGAAGCTTTTCCACATTTCCGAGGTCAGCAACTCGAACCCCCCTGCGGCCGGCTTTGTCCTCGTATGCTGGACCAATTCCCCTCCCGGTTGTCCCAATTTTCTGAGCAGCGGAATCTTCTGCTGCGTGATCTAACAGCCGATGATATGGAAGAAGCAGTTGGGCCCGCTTACTTACACCTACGCGACCACTGAGGTCGACACCCCGAGCTATAAGAGCATCGTACTCCTCAAAGAACTGTCGAATGTCTAGTACAACACCGTTCCCAAGGAGGCATCTCTTCTCTTCATGCAGGATACCAGAAGGAATCTGATGAAGAATAAACTCATCTTCCCCAACATGGACTGTGTGCCCCGCGTTAGCGCCTCCCTGGTATCGTGCCACAATGTCCACGCCTTCCGCGAGGACATCCACGATCTTTCCCTTGCCTTCATCACCCCACTGGCAGCCGACTATTACCGTACAAGACCCTTGAGTAGCCATGCTTCCTCAACGATGGAATCGAGAGTTCTTGGGACACAAACCTATGAAAAAACGGGCTTGCCCCATGTGGGAAAAGCCCGTTAGATGCAGCGTCCTTTGGGAAAAGCTAGGGGCGACCCTAGGGGGTGTCAACGAACCCAGATCCTACGCTGTAAAGGGTAGTTGAACTCAGCTCAGACTCCGACACATTCCAACAAATCTGCAGTCTCTAGGATCCCCTTGACTTCTTCAATTCCAAGCTCAGAAACCGGAGCCAATGGAGGCCTTGGAACTCCGCCGGAGAAGCCCAGTAAGTCTAGGGCTGCCTTAATACCAGGAACGCCCATACCTCCTACGATACTTTGGTTTACAAATGCTATCTGCCCTTGAAGCCGTTCTGCCTCTTCAAGTCGCCCTTCCCGAAATGCTACTGAGATATTAGCTGCCTGATCAGCCGCCATCAGACCAACGGCAACAATTCCTCCCACCGCCCCAATCCCTAGGGCTGGATATAGAACTGAACCGTTACCCGTGAGAACCTGGAACCCATCAGCGCTTTGCTGCACAAGTTCCACCAATAAGTCGATTTCCCCTCGTGAGTCCTTAATCCCAATGATATTTGGATGGTCTGAGAGGGTAGC
>CAWVZF010000171.1:0-2537 GCA_963934665.1 uncultured bacterium
CGTTCGCTCGGGAGTATCGTTACGATCGGTGAAGCGTCAGGACAAGCTGCGGCCGCTGGAGTAGACTCGTTCCTCCGCTTCATGGCGCTGTTCAGTGTGAACTTAGCGATCCTAAATCTCTTACCGATTCCGGTCCTAGACGGGGGTCATCTGGCCTTTCTGCTCATCGAAGGGGTTCGAGGGAAAGCGCTCAGCTTCGAGACCAGAATGCGCTGGAGCCAAGTTGGCTTCCTGATCATTGTGGGGATTATGGTGCTGGCACTTTCGAATGATTTTTTACGTGTCTTTGGCTTCTAGGACTGAGGAAACTCGCCTGCCATCACAGGGATCGTTTATCTGAGAGCTGGGTGGTGTTGGGAGTCTGCTAAAGAAAACTAAGCTGTCTTGTACCCGATCGGACTCGTAGGTCTTCCACATCTAGAAGCGCTGTGGACTGATCCTGTAGAGCAACCTCTAGGTGGCCTGTCCAGCCAGCCTTCTCCAGTGCGTCCCCAACAACACTCCTGGCAAGATCCGGACGGTTACATTCGCTCGACAAGTGAGCGAGCACGATACCGGCCAGTCGAGGATGCATTAGTTCGGTAGCGAGACGAGCAGCTGCCTGATTGGAAAGATGGCCGTGGCTTGAAGCGATACGCTGTCGTACCGATGCGGGATAAGGACCATTGTGTAACATGAGTTCGTCATGGTTTGCTTCCAAGATCAGGAAGTCGCATGCTGACAACTTCTGCCGAAGCTGAGTTGTTGGCCGACCTAGATCTGTAGCGATTCCAAGACGTAATCCACTTGATTCATCGATCAATGCCACTCCTACCGGGTCCGCCGCGTCGTGTATTGTCACGAACGGCTCAACATAGACATCGCCTATAGTAAAGGGCTGTGCGGGATCATATTCGACCACTGTTTCTTTACCCCGTAACAATTGAGAGCAGGCGGTGTGGGTAGACGAAGTCATGTAAATCGGGGAGCCATGGCGTCGAGCAAACACTCCGATACCCCTCGTGTGATCACGATGGTCGTGCGTCACGATGATACCATCAATCAAGTCTGGCTCTACACCTACTGACACCAGGCGTCGAGCTAGATCACGACCACTAAAACCAGCATCAACAAGCAGGCGGGTGTTTCCGGCCCAGACCAAAGTGGAGTTCCCGCGACTCCCACTCCCGAGCACAGCTAGCTTCATATGCTAGTCTGATGTCCTGCTCGGTTAGCATGAGGATTTACCATAGAGGTCAGTTACTCGGCGAGCCGCTCTGCTGTCCTTTTCCAGGCTTTCTCCAGGATCCTAACTACTCCTGGAGTTAGCTCGATTTTCCGACGTGCCATGACCTGTTTTGCGGTTGCTAAGAATTCAGGCAAGCGATGTCGTGCCAGATGATCTCCAGAGCCCCAACTGAAGGCAGGTACCTTGGAAGAGGGCATTGCATTACCGAAAAGATTACTTCCAGCTCCAACCACGGTCCCGGTATTCAAAGTCATCCCGATACCGGTTTTGACATGGTCACCTAAGAAACAACCCACCTTTATTTGTCCGGTATCGATGTAACCCTCGGGTGTCCAAACCCTAACAGGACCGTAGTTGTTCTTGAGATCAGAATTAGTAGTAAATGCACCCAAGTTGACCCAGCGGCCAACGAGTGAGTGGCCTATGTATCCGCTATGAGATTTATTAGAAAAACCAATGAATACACTGTCGCTGACTTCGCCATGTAGGTGGCACACAGGACCTATGGATGAAGTCCCAACTCTACCTCCATAAATGACACTTTTAGGACCGAGAAAAAGTGGACCAGTGAGTCGGGCAGGTCCCTCGACCCGGGTATTTTCAGCTAAACGGATAGGGCCGTGTCTAGTGTCAAATACTACGCCTGGCTCCACCTCAGCTCCCGAACCCAGGGACACGCGCCCATCCCCGATGAGAATCGATCCATCAGGTACCGAGTGTTGAGGCCACAAAGTGTCTATATCTGTATGGATTCGAGCAGGATTTCGGGCTAATAGATTCCAGGGGTGTTCTATAACGTCGCCTTTGAGTTCAAGCGTTTTCGAATAGCCTGGATTAATCGAAGGGTCTCTCAGTGAAAGCTCTGATGGAAGTTCTGTTCCCGGTGGTAAGACCCATCCCGCGGGTATTCCATCTACTGTGATCCAGGCCGGCTCAGTCGGCATCTCAATATCTTGGAAGTCTAGCACTGCCCGGCTTGATATTATGATTCGTGTAGTGTTCTCAGGGACGTCATCTAAGGAAATAGCGGGGGCACTGCCTGGCTCATCGAATCCAACCAATGCATGGCGTGACAAATGTCCCTGACATTCCATTCCAAAGATGTGCTCAGCTCTCTCGCGAAAGGTCAGGCAACCGAATACGAGTTCCCCAGCCGGCCGAGTGAGCGAGAAGGGTGCCCACCGACGGGCACGTCTATCTTCAAAGAGGTATAGACTGGTCTGAGTCATCGGATCACCCTTCAAGTTTCTTGACCAGAGTCTTGAGGTCAGAAGCCCGGTCCCGTGGCATAACCAAGGTGGCCTCATCC
>CAWVZF010000172.1:0-2524 GCA_963934665.1 uncultured bacterium
AAGTCCAGTATGAGGAGGATAAGTGATACCCACCACCAACTCACTGATAAATAGTGGATCGATTGGAGTGATCCGATATGGCTCTGATTCCCCTCCGTCTTCTGCATGGACTTGATAATCAATGGTCGCGCCAACACCCCGGAACACATAACTGGCACGATCCTCTAACAGGCCTAGTACCTCACTCCTGGGAATATCCCCTGCTGCTTGCCATCCCAGGGTAACCGACTGACGCCCCGGGGCATGCATAGTGACTTGGACATCCGAGCCTCTCAGGACTTCGATTGACCCTGGTGTCACAATGATCTGAGCAGGTACAGGATCCTGCATGGTTTTCAAAGGCGAAGATAACGACCCCAAAACTCGAGACGACCTTGATGGGTCGGCCACTCCAAGAATGACTAGGAGTACGGTTAGCGCCATCAGAGTATTTAAGCCGCGGCGAGTCCAAAACCGAATGTGTGTTCCTAATTCTCCAGTCAGTCCACCCGAGCTGAATTTCCCTAACCTACCAAGTACCCTTGCCGCAGCCTCATTCGCAAGCAATCTAGATACTCCGCCCGGTAGTTCCCGACCCAGTTCTATAGAGCCCCTCAGGACACCTGAACTGAGTCCAGCTGCCCTCTCCATAACCACTGCCAGTGGCTTATCAGCAATCAGATACCGCATGATGAGGTAGTAACCCAACCAAGAGCTAGTAAATCCTATCAAGACCAGCACATCAAGAAGGGCTGGAACCCTACTCCCTTGGGACCAGAGATTGGATTCAGCAAGTATCCAGGCGATCACAAGTACCGAGCTGACTCCAACAGCAAACCATACGCCGATCGCCCCGGCAGCCATTTTACCAAGACGGCTCCGAACCTCAGATACCTTCTGGTCTAACCGGGCTGAGGGACTCACTAGGTAGCTTGGCCTAGCACGAACATGAAAAGATTGACACCCATCCTTAAGGCACGCTCTCTGGTTTCGGGTGGGTCATCATGCACATCCTCATCTTCCCATCCATCCCCTAAGTCCGATTCATAGGAATAGAAAACTACGAGTCGCCCACCATGGAAAATTCCTAACGCCTGAGGTGGTTCTCCATCATGTTCATGGATTTTTGGTAAGCCCTCTGGGAGGTCGAAAAAGACATGAAAAACTGGGTGGTCAGCTGGAATTTCAGTGAGTTCCGTATCCGGAAAGATCTCCGCAATTTCCTCCCGGAATGATTCATCCAAACCATAATTGTCATCCGCATGAAGAAAGCCACCCGCCAATAGGTAATTTCTCAGTGCCTCACGCTCTGCAGGGCTAAAGCGGACGTCACCGTGTCCAGTCAAGTAGAGGTAGGGATAGTCACGAAGGGTTGGGTCTAGAGGCCGGATGTTTACTTCGCGCCGGGCCACAGGAATACCTGTGCGCTCGCGGATGGCTGCTAGCAGATTGGGGAGTGATGATGGATTCGCATACCAATCTCCTCCTCCCTCATATTGCAGCCGGGCAATCGTGATCGAATCTCCTTTTGAAACCTCGATCATGGGCGAGGCAAGAGACATGAGCGCGACCAGAGTGGTCCAGGTCATACTTCTCCTATGGTCTTCCTGGTTTCTAGCACGATACGGTACGCTTCATTCCGTGGTAGGTCGAGTCGGCTGGCAACTTCTTTGGCAGCCTCGGACGCTTTCATACCCATCTCTTCCAGCTCCTGAGCAAGTGCGTGTGCTTCTTTACTCCTGTTCTTTTCTCTATCGCTGAGTGCCTCTCTGCCCATGCCAGATATCACGATTGTCACTTCTCCTTTCGGAACGTGATCCTGGTAGAAGGAATAAAGCTCACCAAGCGTGCCACGACGAATATTCTCATGGACTTTCGTCAATTCTCTGGCAACTGCCGCAGATCGGTTAATACCGCAGACTTCGGACAATTCATTCAGCAGTTTTGCTAAGCGCTGCGGTGATTCGAAGAGTACCACCGGATGTTCAGCATCACGAATAATCTCCATCAGGTGAGTTCTACGACGACCCTTGCGCTCTGGAAAGCCATAGAAGCTGAATCCTGAAGTAGTGAGGCCTGAAGCAACCAGTGAAGCTAGTACCGCTGACGGACCGGGAATGGGGATTACCACATGACCTGCCCCGATTGCTGCCGATACAACCCGATCTCCGGGATCAGAGATAAGAGGTGTCCCAGCATCGGATACAAGAGCCAGGTCCCTACCTCCTTCTAGCCATTCTAGAACCCGACTGATGCGCTGTTCCTCATTATGTGCATGTAATGACACAAGAGGCACATCGGAACCTATGTGATTAATCAGTACCCGGGTTCTCCGTGTATCTTCAGAAAGAACGCGATACACAGAAGAAAGTATTTCGGTTGCCCGAATGCTCAGGTCACCGAGGTTACCAATTGGTGTACTAACAACGTAGAGAGTAGCCACTAGTGAACATATACGAAGAGGCCGGGCCAAGCCTCTCCGATGAGTATTAGCCTGAAGCAGTTCGAGCTATGCAGCCTATAGGTGCTCGAGAATCTTCTCCTC
>CAWVZF010000173.1:0-2518 GCA_963934665.1 uncultured bacterium
GATATCGTGTGTATGAGAATAAACGTTTGCAAAATCTGAAACTGACGAACCATCTCCTATCTCAATACCACCCCGGTCATCGAGGAGCACGTGTCGGTGGATCACCACATTGTCACCAATGTCGAGATTGTAGCCGAATGACAATCGCACATGTGGGAATGCCTTAAAGTTTGCACCACAGTGGCCAAAGACATGGTGGGCAAGGATCCGTCTGAAGCGGATGCCGAGCTCCACATTTTCTCCTAGGTAACTACGGTCGAACATTTCCCAGAGCCACAGGAGTGGCTTTCGTGGTGTATAGCGCTCTAGATCGATGTCGTGATAGTACTCCGGCTCGAGTGTAACATTTTCTGGGTTCATCTGAGCCAACGCGACAGGGAGGAAATGCGTGGCGTCGTTACCAAGCTGTGCATCACTCAGATGTGGAAAATAGATGTTGGTTAGAATAAGCCGGCAGAGTTCATTTCGGTCACATTGTTCTGAGTCCAGTTCCTCTGATAACCAAGCCAGCCACTCAGAATAGAGGTTTGATGTGGCGCTGGGGATTCCTACTGAACGCAGAGGTAAGAAAGGCATTAACGAATCTAATCTAGATTAAGGGTATAGGTTCTAGAGTATTTCGAATTCTTGAACCGGCAATAGAAATATAAGCAGATCGACAGAGCAGCAGTATTAGGCATCTAGCAGTCTGCCTATGAATTTGGGTAATACCTTCTATACAGAAAGTATCAGCCTCTGAGGACTACCGATGATGCCGTTGACGCTCTGCGGCCCTGCAGATATCGTCTCCTATGGTAACAATCGTGTTTTCAGAAGCGGGTCCGCGCCCGCCCTATGACGCTCTTATCCCGGGGCTTCAAGGGGCGGGCGCGTCTTATTGGGAGAGGTCGATAAGCGATGTCTGATGCCGTGCCCTTGCGGGGCCAAATTGTGAAAGAGTCTCTCACATTCGACGATGTTCTCCTGATTCCTGGGCATTCGTTGATTCACCCAAAAGATACGGATGTTTCTTCACGTTTGACACGTGAAATTTCTATTGAGATTCCGTTGCTCTCAGCAGCTATGGATACAGTTACTGAGTCGAAATTGGCCATCCAAATGGCGCGTGAGGGAGGCGTCGGGATTATTCACAAAAACCTCTCTCCTGAAGCTCAAGCAGAGGAAGTAGATCGTGTTAAGCGTTCTGAGAGTGGAATGATCCTAGACCCGATTACTCTCACGCGAGGCCACAGTCTTAAAGACGCTCATGACCTGATGGCAAAGTTTTCAATCAGTGGAGTTCCCATTATCGAAGATAATGGTCGACTGGTTGGGATTATCACGAACCGAGATCTGCAGTTCGAACTTGATCTTAGTAAGTCTATAGAACAGGTCATGACTTCTGATCACCTCGTTACTGTTCCAGTAGGCACTACGCTTGACGAGGCTGAAAGGATTCTCCACGAGCACCGTATCGAGAAGCTTCCGGTTCTAGACCAAGATGGAATCCTAAAGGGACTGATTACTGTTAAGGATATCTTCAAGCGACGCCAATATCCGAATGCCTGCAAAGACGAGCATGGACGCCTTAGAGTAGGCGCTGCAGTTGGAGCATCGAAGGTTGATATTGAACGCGCAGCATTATTAGTGGAAGCTGGGGTAGACTTGATTGTGGTCGATACAGCTCATGGCCATTCCGAGGGCGTCCTCGAAGCACTCGGACGTGTGAGAGAGCGGTTTCCAGATACCCAATTAGTGGGTGGAAACATCGGAACTGTGGAAGGAGCTCGTGCTTTGCTTGAGCGGGGAGTTGACGCCGTTAAAGTAGGTGTTGGTCCGGGTTCCATCTGCACTACTCGGGTGGTGACTGGTGTCGGCGTCCCACAGCTGACTGCAATCATGGACGCAGTTGATGGTGGGGATGGGTCGGTACCGGTCATTGCTGATGGAGGAATCCGCTATTCAGGTGACATTGTAAAGGCTCTTGCAGCCGGAGCGGAGTCGGTAATGATGGGCTCAATGTTCGCTGGCACGGACGAAGCTCCAGGTGAGAGCTTTCTGCTAGAGGGTCGGCGATTCAAAACCGTAAGGGGCATGGGCTCCCTATCAGCGATGGAAGAGGGTTCAGCCGACCGTTACTTCCAGGAAAATCAGGAGGGTCAGAGCAAACTGGTTCCCGAGGGTATTGAGGCTAGAGTGCCGTATAAGGGCCCTATCTCAGATACGGTTTACCAGCTAGTAGGTGGTCTCAGGAGTGGAATGGGCTACTGTGGTGCTGCGTCTCTTGATGAGCTTCGCTCTAGTGCTCAGTTCAGCCGAGTTACACCAGGAAGTCTCAGAGAGTCTCACCCTCATGATATTACCATCACCAGGGAAGCCCCGAACTATCGTATGTAGAGGAATTGGCTACCGCGGAAACCCCTTAGTTCCTAGCTTTTTCCCGGTAAAACGCCAGATGCTCTGACAGGCATTCTTAAAAAAAACCAACTACTCCAACACGTGAGCCCAAAGACATGATACGTAAGCCCCTACTCGCCAT
>CAWVZF010000174.1:0-2502 GCA_963934665.1 uncultured bacterium
AGATACGTGGTAGCTCCGATCAAGCCCAGCGATTGAGCAGATAAGGCTCTACAGTGCTGGTAAGAGGACTACCTGGGTTGGTCTCCGATGACGGTCACGCGGTAACCGGAACGAATGTTCGGAAAATAATCCCAGATCGCGTAGTGCTGTGTACATCTGTTATCCCAAAACGCAATCGAGTTCTTCTTCCATTTGAAGCGGCATTGGAACGCCGGATCTTGCACATGAGCAAAGAGGAACTCCAGTACCGCATCACTCTCCCCCTTGGGGAGTTCAATGATATGCTGCGTGAACATTGAATTCACATAAAGTGCTTTCTTACCAGAGACGGGGTGAGTCCGGATCACCGGGTGTTCGGCGGTTGGGTAAGTTCGGCCTCCGTCATCTCGGCCTATCCTCGTATTCACACTCCGGTAGTAGGGTCCACCGTCATGGTGTGCTGTCAGGTTGTCCAAAAACAGTTTCATGGAATCTGAAAGCGCATCGTAGGCTTCATACATGCTTGAGAACACTGTGTCTCCGCCTGTTTCCGGAACCTCGTAAAGCCGAAGGATTGAGCCCAGCGGGGGTGTTATTGAGCATGAAACATCGGAGTGCCAAGTCTCTCCAGCGACCCGTTTCGAGTTCTCATCGGCGTGGATGATCATCACCTCAGGATGCCCCTCAAGCCCAGGATCGTTGGGGTGAATATCGAGTTCGCCGAAAAGCGATCCAAACCTCTTGTGGGCCTCAACAGAAATATCTTGGTCACGAAAGAAGATTACCTGGTAGGTAATCAGCGCATCATGAATTGCCTGGAAGGTGTCTTCGTCGAGTGGTTTATCTAAGTCTACACCCAGAATCTCAGCACCGATCACTGGTGTGACTGGATGAACGGATATGCCTTTAGCGTCCACTGAGTTCAATGCCCTGGCGTAAGTATCTGTGTGAATTCTTGAATAATTCTACTTATCAGACTCTTGAGAGTAGGGAACATACATGTCAGGGATGGTGGCTTCCAGGTTGGAATCCGATCCTTCTGTCCCGTCAGATTGTTAGTGATTCAAAAATCTAAATATTTCAACTTCCTGGCCTCATTCCAGTTAGGGTTTTTGAAGCTCATAGGTCTCTGGTCCGGGAGTGTTCGGTTTGGACATTTTGTTCTGAGATTGACTGGGTGATGACCTGATAGGTATTTGGTGGATCTGTTCCTTGGCGCGCGCGCGCCATTCGGGTCACTAGGAGGCTCATTATGTGCAGAACCGGTGCCGCATTCCTGTCGGTCTTCTTGTTTCTCGCCTGTTCAGGCGAGAGCCCCGATGCAGCACCCAGACTAGAGGAGTCCGCTCAAGCATTTGATGTCGTGATCCTGAGTGGGCGTATCGTTGATGGCACTGGAAATGCTTGGTTTCCTGGCGATGTCGGTATCCAGAACGACCAGATTACCGCTATAACGCCACCGGGCTTGCTCGCTAACGCAGAAGCTGAACTCAGGATTGATGCCACGGATATGGTTGTATCCCCTGGGTTCATAGATATCCAAAGCCATTCTCGTTCGAGCTTCGTGGGTGATGGGGACGGACGCGTTGTATCCAAGGTCACCATGGGTGTGACCACAGAGATCATGGGAGAATCGACCACGAATGGACCCTCAAGCCCAGCGATGCTAGGAGCCGCTGGTGATGCTGTGGGTTCAACGATATTCGAAACGTTTGGTGACTGGATGAGGGCGATGGAGTCACACGGTGCTAGCGTGAACGTTGGGTCGTTCGTGGGGGCCTCCACGATTCGCGTACTGGGCAAAGGCCAAGCGATGGGTGAGGCGGATGCGGAGGAGTTGGGCTTGATGCAGGACGCTGTGCGCCAATCAATGGAAGACGGCGCATTCGGTGTAGCATCTGCATTGATTTATCCGCCCGGAAACTTTGCTTCGACCCAAGAACTCATAGAAATCAATCGGGCAGCTGCCCCTTATGGGGGCGTCTACATCACACATCTCCGTTCTGAAGCAGATTACTTTCTCGAGGCAATAGACGAAGCTATCGATATTGGTACCACCGCTGGCGTGCCCATCGAGATTTACCATCTAAAGGCCGGCGGCCGTAGGAACTGGGGCAAGGCATCGCAGGCGGTAGCCAAGATTGATTCGGCTCGAGCAGCAGGAGTTGATATCCAGGCGAATATGTATCCCTACACGGCTGGTGGGACTGGATTGACGGCCTGTTTCCCACCGTGGGCTTCGGCTGATGGAAAGCTGTTCGATAACCTGGCGGATCCGGATGCCCGGATGAGGATTCGAGCTGAGATAGAGAATCAGACGACTGAATGGGAGAATCTTTGCACACTCTCAACACCGGAAGGTGTGTTGTTGCTAGGGTTCAATAGCCCTGATAACCAGCGCTATTCCGGCCGCTATCTGTCGGATATATCCGAAGAACTCGGAAAAGATTGGATTGACACTGCGTTCGATCTTGTGCTGGAGGAGCGCCAACGACTTGGCACCATCTACTTCATGATGAGCGA
>CAWVZF010000175.1:0-2470 GCA_963934665.1 uncultured bacterium
TGAATGGGCAGTTGAGCGCACTGGCAGTGCCTTCGGGCTGATGCGTGACCTCAGTATTTTCGGGTATGACTTCGGGGAAGTTCCAGCTGCTGTCGCACCGGCAATGGATACTCCTGAACCAGCCATCATCATCGAAACTGATACGACGATAGGTGACACTAGGCGTGTGATCATCGGTGTACGATCGCAGATCGGCTCCGAACGGCTCCGCTTCCAGTATGACCCTACCGAAGACACACGCCTGATCTCCATCAATGGAACGGTTATCGATAATCCCGAAGAACTCACTTGGGCAGATCACTGGGGAACACCCGCGCCGATGGTCTATCTCGAACTAGAGGTACCAGCTGGTCAACCGATCAGCTTCGATATCATCGAACACTTGTTGCGTCCAGAGGAACTCCTGGGCCCAGGAGTGTTCTCAAGACCGGATTATCTCGCACCCGATATCACGCGAGAAAGCGACCGGGCAATGCTCCTTTACCGATTTCAGGAGTCCCAAGAGACTATCGAAGCAACCAGCCAATGAGCTCGTTCTCTCAGGCTTTGCGATAGAAATCCTTGCGCCCTGTGTACCTATCTATTTAACGTCTGGGCGGCCATAGGCATCCCATCTACACAAACGAAGGATGCGGCCACATGACGAAGAGGGGGAAGTAGGTATGACCTACCAAAATAGCCGACCTACCAAGATTACCGGTGTTCTTGCCATAGCAGCATTCGTCAGTGCATGCACTGACTTGAGTGGCCCAGACGCCTTCGATGACGACTTCTTGCTAGATATGGCAGTCATCGCGGCTGATGCGACGCTTGCGGACTTTAGCACATGGAGTTTGGCATTTGCCTTCCAGCCCCGAAGCGCTCCCGATATAGCCGGTGCTGGTATACCCGGTAAGCCGGGTGGCCGGCATGGCCCCGGACATCCCCTGTCAGGCACACGCTCGGCTAAATTTTTCGATGCAGATGGGAATGAACAAGCCGAGTATGACTCGCTAACGACCGAGCGTATCGAACACGAAAGTGATGTGAGTGGTGAAGTCGGCCGTCAAGGTTGGACAGCTCAAATCGCTCGAACCCGAAGCATTACGGTTACCGGACTCTCAGGTGAAGAGACACATCGCACCCGGAACGGAGACGGAACCGAAGAGGTAACGAAAAGCCGCCATACCGATGAGGGTACTCGCGCCTATCATATGACGGGCGAATTCACATATAACGATGTCGTCGTGCCCATTCCTGGATCAGATCCACGTTATCCGATATCAGGAACGGTCACTCGCAAGGTCAACGCGAGCAGAACGAATGGTGACGAAACAAAGACTCGCTCTGCCGACATCACCATCACATTTGATGGCGATGAAACAGCTACGATCGTAGTTAATGGCAAAGAGAGAGAGATCGATCTCACTGCCAAACGCGGGAAACATCCACTGAAGCCCAGGAAGAACAGAGGAGGAGGCTAAGCTTTTCAGCCTCGTTCTCTGACCTAGAGAACATAGAGGGCGGCAGGCAAAGCCTGCCGCCCTCTTCTTTTTTCTGTTGTGAAAGCTCAGCTATCCCCACGTAACACAGCACCCGCCTTACCCATGTACTCCCAGAGTTCCGGGGACGTGTTCATGCCGTGGCTGGACGAAATACCGTCGCCCCCCTCTGTCTTGTACATATTCCCCAAGGATGCTGCGATGGCTTCATCGCCCCCAGTGAATTCCTGGATGAGAGCTGCCGACTTGCGTGCCAAAGCCTGTACCTCATCACTCGCGGGTTCACACCCCTTTTCCATAGACGCCTGATAGGCAGCGAAGAGTTCAGTCCACTCTTGCTGGACTGCCTGGATACGTTCTTCTCCAACCTCTCCTGCATGCTCTTCAAGCTGCTCTAGCTGTTCTGGCGTGTAGTACTTCTCGTATTTCATAGTGACCTCAATTGTTCGTGTTAGCTCTTCGAGAGTGACCCCATTCGGTGACCTGAGTCGTTGACGTAACCCCTGAATCAGAACTAGAAGCCGCTTCCGCCCCGCAATCTGCTGGTTGATACGCTCGACTTGTAATTCGAGCACCCGGTCTAACGAAGCTTCATTCCGAAGCAGGTATTCCTTGATTTCCCTTAGCGGCAACCCCACTGACTTCAGAGAGACAATCTCCTGCAGTCTCCGGAGTTCCGTTTCCCCATAGAGTCGGTGGCCTGAAGAGGTTCGCTCTGCCGGAGCAAGGAGTCCAATTTCGTCGTAGTGGTGAAGTGTGCGTACCGTGAGTCCAGTGCGCTTAGTGAGTTCCCCCACCTTCATGCCAGTCACCGACTCCTCCTACTGCTATCTGTATAACTCTGCCTGTTCTTAAAGAATACGACCTCACGTTACGTGAGGTGCAAGTCCCTAGCTAATCCTGACTAAGGAATCAGCTCCCAGGTTCGAAAAACCCGTAATGTTCGAGCATAAAAAGACGGATCGCTGAAGCTAGTTGCACTGCATACA
>CAWVZF010000176.1:0-2455 GCA_963934665.1 uncultured bacterium
ACGTTCAGATCCTCGGCCTGCGCCTTGTTTCTCAAATCCATGGGCTGAACGAAATAGTGCCCACCATAGTTCGGATGGATGTGATTGTCCCCGGAATACCAACCCTCACTCGCCATATCAATCCAGCGGCTCATCTCCACTTCAATCGAGGTCCACTCACCGGGCCGTACATCGAAGGTTCGTTTTACGGGTTCATATTCAAATCCACGCCACACCTCGAGTGTGGCCTCACCGACTGGCATATTCACTGAAAAGCTGCCGTCCGTGTGGAAATAGTAGTCCTCCGTGACGCTCACAACACGAGGAAAGCTGCTATCTGGGAAATAGCTTCTCCCGTCTGATGCCTGGAGATAGATACGAGATGGAAGAGGCTCGCCATTGGGACTACTGACATGGACTCGTACTGAGCCAGTCGGCTCTGACCAGGCGTAATCCTCAATCCGGACCTGGCGTGCCGCGCCGCCACCCCTTGAGACTGTGTACAGTGCGAAACCCATTCCGTGGTCTGCAGTTCTTTCTTGCCCTGGTGTTCCACCGTTGCGCGCAAAGGCTAGTCGCTCACCATCCGGGGACCAGGCAGGGAAATACTCATCCTCTCTTGTGTGAGTCAGGCGCACTGGCTGGATACCACGGGTGGATTTCTGGCTCGGCACCAGGTACAAATCATTGTTCCCAGAAGCGTCGGTGATGTACGCGACGGCTCCACCATGCGGAGCCACCACGGGCGCTGCCTGGTAGTTCGTCTCAATTCGAAGCAACAACTCTGCCCCGGACATTGAAGAATCCCATCGCCAGAGAGATCCCGAGCCTAGGGCAGCTTCACCGCGCCTCGAAACAAAGACCAGGTCACCAGAATCTCCGATCCAGTCCCCAGCGGTGTTGGCTTGGTTACTCGTAACCACCGGGCTAGCAGTCTCAAGCTCTAGGTTATAGGCCCAAAGATCGAATGTCCCACTACGAGCGGTAGTGAATAGGATTTGCGACCCGTCTAATGACCACCGAGGGCGTAAGTCAAGATATGGATCACTCGTTATACGACGCTCTGCACCACTTGCCAGATCGAGAACATAAATATCGAAGTTACGATCTACATCAGCAGCGTAGGCCACATTTTGCCCGTCAGGCGACCAAGTCGGCTGGGAATGGTAACCTGGGCCAGTAGTCAGCTGCCGTGCGACTCCACCCTCCACGGGCACAACCCAGATCCGTCCCTGATACGCAAAGGCCAAAGACTCGCCATCGGGAGACCAGGAAGGATAGGTCGGTGAAGCAGTCACAGGAGGTGGAAAGTAGCTTTCCATATACATCTTTCCTGAACCGGCACTGGCATTCAGCGAAGGGTAGCCCCCAGGGAACGGTCCCGGGTACTCGGATACATCTTGGGCCGAAACCGGGTTTGCTATCAGGAGAAGTACCGAAACACGAAGAATATGCCTGAAGATTTCCAACTTACTCCTCCATCATGTATTCAAGCCCTGGCTACAGTAGCTGACTTCTTGAATTCCTTGTCCAGCAGAAAAACACAGCCCAGCGTGATAACGACCGATCCGAGGACAACCAAAACATAGTTCGTCGTTCCCCCAAGAACTTCTGCGTACGACATGTCTATCGCTTCCTCTACATCTATGAAATAACTCTCAGTGAACGCTGTAAGGTTGAACGCGGCATGGATGAGAATGGTGGCCATAACACTTCGGGTATGGACATAGACCCAACCCATAAAACCACCCACGAGCGCACCTCCAACAAACTGTGCGGGATTGAGATGCACTAGTCCAAACAACAGGCTAGAGACAATTACTGCTTTCGTAGGAGAATAGATTCTTAGGAGGCCGTCTAGCATGATTCCCCGGAAGATTAGTTCTTCTAGAATCGGCGCAGCAATCACCAGGGCTGTAAACATCAAAAGCCCCTGATCACCGGCCATCTCCAGGACCATCTCACGTATCATCTCTCGGAAAAAGTCGTTCATTGGAACCAACTCAACGAGAGGGCCTGCGATGCCCAGATTCAGCGGTATGGCAACAAGTACGATCAGGGGAATAATCCTTCGATTTTCAATACTCAAATTGAATGAATCGATGTTCGTTTTCTTCTTCCTTAAATGATAGATGATCCAGCACGGGATGCCGGTACCCAGTAGTGTGGTTATAAGAATCTGAGCACCGAAGCTCATATCATTAAAATCGAGACCGAATAGCAGTGGGGCGAATATCAGTGCGGGGACCACAAACAGGGCCGTTCCTATCATGATCCCCAGGATTCCCCAGCTCTGAGCTATGCTTGGATAATTCTCTGCCGGGTACCCACAGTGTGGACAGGTTTCCGCTCTGGTCGAAATGTTACCATCGCATTCTACGCACCGTACGATTGCCATCCTATGAGTTCACTCGAGTTCAGTTAGGGATCAAATCGCCGGTCTACCACGAACACGTTTACTGATTCTTTATCGACA
>CAWVZF010000177.1:0-2442 GCA_963934665.1 uncultured bacterium
TACAACCTCATCAATGATTGGGCGCTTTCGTGCGGTGTGCTCAAGATTAAGTCCTTGGAAAAGTCGGGGGCTCAGAAAATATCAAAGAAAGTGATCGACGAATAACTCTGACGCACGTGACCTGCACAAGTCCAATGGCGAAAACGATCAGGCATCAGACAACCTTACTCTATGTTGACTCATGGGGAGGTCTGCGTGCATCCTGGACACAGTATAAGCTATACGTCCGTATTGGTTTAAGGGGGAACCGTGCCTAATCCCGTGATCTTACGCTCTACACTTCTAGCGACACTTCTCTTCGTACTCGCCACAAGTGTTGGGGCTCAAGAAGAGGTACAGACCATTGAGTTTCATAGCCCAGCAGTCGAACGGATGATGAAGTACAATATCGTTCTTCCAGCAGGCTATGATAGTTCACAGGAGCGCTATCCAGTCCTCTATCTTCTTCATGGACTGACAAGCAATTACACAGCCTGGAGTAGGATGGGTGCAGCATTCTATGCAGGGCTCGTTGATGATCTGATTATCGTGATGCCGGATGTTGGTAACTCTTGGTACGTCAACTGGGATGAAAATGGAGAGGGCCAACGCAATAACTGGGAAGACCACATCATCGTTGATGTGATTGGCCATGTAGATACGAACTTTAGGACCATCGCTCGCCGCGAAGGCCGAGCGATAAATGGACTATCAATGGGCGGCTATGGTGGGCTCACACTTGGACTTCGCCATGCCGACCAATTTGTTTCGATCGGGAGCACCAGCGGTGCTCTGTCTTACGCACGGAGTGCTGCTCGGCGGATGAGAGGTGAAATTCAGCCGAGGGCTGGTAGGCCCACCCAGCAACTGACACCTGAGCAGCAAGCAGCAAGAGAAGCCAGCCGGGCTCGGCGGGAAGCTAGCCGGATACGACCAAACCCGAGCATAGGTATCGATGGATTCAGTAGCCAAGCCGAACGCTCTCCCATAGGTCGGGCCTTTCTGACCCCCGAGAGTGCTGACGCATATGATCCATTCGAACTGATACTAGATGTTCCTCGGGATGAGCTCCCGCACATTTATCTGGACTCAGGCACTGAGGACAGCCTCATCAACGTAGCGAGGGAATTTGCTCAGGTTCTTTTCGAACATGACATCCCTTTCGATTTCATGCAGATGCCAGGTGGCCACAATGGCGCCTACTGGGTTCAATCGCTTGGTCACATCGTCTCAATACAGTATGAGGTGATCCGTCGTGCGCTTGGAGAGAGGCCAGCAAGCCGACGATGAGCCCCCTGAGCAGGAATTTGCCCTCTATGATAAAAGCGTCACTGGAGTTGGTTATGCCAAGATCTAAGAAAGTACTCGCGCCTTTAGTGAAAGTGAGCGAGCCACATAGGCTAATGGTCAGCTTAATTTGCTGCGTTCTTGTAATCACATGCATACCGAAGTTGACATCAGCACAAGAGGAACCACCCCAGCGGATACCAGCAGCGTTCATGAGTTATCTCGGAGCGGATTGGCTCGAACGCCCTGGGCGTATCAGCGAAGAGAGGCCGGACGAGATGTTGGCAGCCATGGGGTTAAAGGACGGTGATATCGTTGCGGATATCGGAGCAGGTTCAGGATTCCATACGCGAAGAATGGCTAGGCTTGTGGCTCCGACGGGCCAGGTCTTCGCGGTCGATATCCAGCCCGAGATGCTCGAAATTCTGAAAGGTCGAGTAGAAGATGAAGACCTCACAGGCATCGTGCCGGTCTTGGGAGAGTTTGATGATCCCAATCTCCCGGACAATCAGATCGACTGGATATTGCTCGTTGATGTTTACCACGAGTTCGAAAACCCCGATTTAATGCTTGCTAAGATGCGGCAAGCCCTAAAGGACAGTGGCAAGGTGGCACTGGTCGAATATCGGGTTGAAGATGGTACCGGTGACCATATAAAAGCCGATCACCGGATGTCAGTTCATCAAGTGCTCAGCGAATGGATCCCGTCGGGTTTTGAATTGATTGAACTCCATGAGTTCTTACCGAGCCAACACCTGTTCATCTTTCAGAAAGCTATGGACGATGCAGCGACTGGAGCTTCCGTACAGTTGGCCATCCCAAGCTATAACCTCTTCGAGGCGATCAGTGAACGGCATGTCGAAGTAACCGCTTCAGGTCAGGGAGCGGAAGCTGTGAGCTTGACGATACAGAGAATGCGACCTGACCCAATGGTGATCACCCTACCCGTTGGTACTTATTTCAAGGCATTGGGAAGTAGTAGCGATATGATTGCACGCCGGGACGGAGTCATCACCTTAGAGGAAGACAGTCCACAAACTTGGAGACTGCTAGCGCGAACTGTGAACCGAAATCGGCCTGTCCCTGTTGCCGAAGACGGATTCGACATTCACCGGGCTGACGAACAAGCCCCACTACGAAATGTCATGTGGCAGTTCCAGGGGATGAGTCTCCATC
>CAWVZF010000178.1:0-2397 GCA_963934665.1 uncultured bacterium
GCGATCTGATCGAACCTGAGGATTTCATTGCAACCTATGTGGATCTTCGGGCCGCAGCTCTCATCACGGAAGACGGTCAAGTGACAGAGGCAGGCCGATCCGAAGTCTTGGATCGCCATGGAATATCAGAAGAAGACCTTATCTCTTTTGCTGAAACTTATGGTGAAGATTTGACGTTTATGCAGGAAATCTGGAATGAAATCGAGTTGAGGCTAGAGAATACAGGGTCATCTCCGGACACTATGAACTGGTGACACCGTAGCTAGAGTAGCCTTTCGATGCAGTTCGACATCATCAGCAAAATCCTATTCGCGCCCCTATAATGAGTGGCGTATATGCTTATGTGGAGCTAGTCTATCGCCCCCAGAATCACCATTGCAGGAGATCGATCATGCAAGCGAAGTTTGGAATCACGGTATTGGCCGCACTGGCTGTATCAAGCCTCACTATTACTCAAGATACTGCTGCTCAAGCTAATCCGGCCCAGAATCACGTCGGGCATGTCGCCGATGGATTTCGCGGTACACCGGATGGCGTCGGCTTACTCGATGCCGCGATAGCTGAGGCTGGTGTGGCTGCGCAGCACGCTGGTTTTGCTGCTCGTGACCCCAGCGACCTAGACGCTATGAAACGGCACATGGGTCACGTGTTACATGCACTAAACCCAGAAGAAGTCGAGAATGGTCCTGGAGCCGGATATGGTGTCGTGGCAGCTGCCGGCGGGGTTGCACGTCATATCGATCTAGCGGCCAGTTCTGACGGAGCATCAGATGCCCTTAAGACTCATGCCAATCACGTAAGTACTGCCGCACAAAACACGGTGGAAACAGCAACACAAATGATTGAGCTGGCCAAGTCTATTCAGGATGCGGCTTCAGCTTCCGACGCAGCCGGAATGGTTCGTCGATTAGCACGGCTAGGGATGGCTCTAACAGCTGGCCAAGGCGAGGGATGGCAGGGAGGCGGACTGGACGCTTCCCAACAACACCTCGGGTTCATTACGCGTGAGGAGAAACTCGAGAACTAAACTTGAGTTAACTCTCCTAAATTACGAGCGGCCTGAACTTTCCACGTTGAAGGTTCAGGCCGCTCGTGTATTACTAGATCGCTGCAATCGAGGGTTTACCTGTACCCTTTCACTCCCACTCGATTGTCGCCGGCGGCTTTGAGCTGATGTCATACGTCACACGGTTCACTCCCTTCACCTCATTGATAATCCGCGTAGAAATGCTTGCTAGCACTTCACTCGGGAACGGGTACCAGTCAGCGGTCATACCATCTCTGGAAGTTACCGCTCTTAGGGATAGAACATTTTCGTATGTTCGAGCATCTCCCATCACACCCACAGACTGAACCGGCAATAGAATGGCAAATGCTTGCCAAATTTCATCATAAAGACCAGCTAATCGGATTTCTTCGAGATAGATCGCATCCGCCTCCCTCAAAATATCGAGACGTTCCTCTGTAACTTCACCGAGAATACGGATCGCCAGGCCAGGACCTGGGAAGGGATGTCGCCCTACAAATTCTTCAGAAAGACCCAATTCGCGACCGACTTGTCGGACCTCATCCTTAAACAACTCCCTCAGAGGCTCAATAAGTTCAAATGGAACATCCTCAGGGAGACCCCCCACATTGTGATGGCTCTTGATCGTAACTGAGGGGCCGCCTACAGAAACTGATTCTATGACATCGGGATACAGGGTCCCCTGCACAAGGAAAGTGGCTTCAGTACCCTCTCGGCGAGCCGTATTTTCGAACACTTGGATAAACCGACTTCCGATAGCTCGCCGCTTTTCTTCAGGATCAACAACCCCGGAAAGGTCATCTAAAAAGGGTCCAGAAGCTTCCTCAACCACAAGTTTCATTTTGTGATGTGTTCGGAACATGAGCTCTACTTCTTCACGCTCTTGCTTACGCAGCAATCCATGATCCACGAAGATACAGGTCAGTCGATCTCCGATGGCACGATGCACGAGAACTGCTGCCACTGAAGAATCAACGCCCCCAGACAGACCGCAAATCACTGTGGCTTCACCAACCTGTTGACGAATCCGCGCCACGGTATCGTCGATGAAAGCCCCAGCTGTCCACGTTGGGCGACACTTGGCAACCTTGAAAAGGAAATTCGAGAGAATCTCATCACCTCGATCGGTGTGTGCCACTTCAGGATGGAACTGGACTGCGTAGATCGGGCGGTCTATCGCGCGGAAAGCCGCAACGTGAAGTGTGTCAGTAGAGGCTAGGCTTTCGTAGCCGGAAGGAGGTTCATCCACATGGTCTCCGTGAGAGCACCATACAGTTGTTGTTTTTCCCTGATGGAAGCCTTCGAATATTCCGTCAGTTACTTGAACCTGAAGCTCAGCACGTCCGTATTCCCGTTTCCCCTGTTCAACT
>CAWVZF010000179.1:0-2383 GCA_963934665.1 uncultured bacterium
GAACAAGCCCCACTACGAAATGTCATGTGGCAGTTCCAGGGGATGAGTCTCCATCCGATGATTGGATCGGTGATCGAGGAGCTCGCGCTTTGGATTGTATCGGAAAACGCTGGGTATGATGATCTCGTAGCACACGCATCCCGTGTTCCCATACCCGCAGAGCAGGCCATTGCTCTAGCCGCTGCGTATACGGATTCAGCCGGTATCGATATAACCCAAAAGCAAATATGGGCCGATCGCGACAAATTCGTGCCTGCTTTAACTGACGAGGCTTTGAAGAAAGTCTTCGAGGCTCGAAATCTAAATTAATTCGGTGGTACTAGTTTCCCGGAGGAGCCCTATACACTTCGTCAGTGACCGGCTCCATCCAGCTAACTGAGCCACTATAGATCGTCAGTTGAAGGACATCCTGATCTGGGGCGGCCCCATGCCAATGCTCTGTCTCTGGTCCGGTCCACCAAGGTTGGCCTGGCCTCATCTCCATCAGGGATTGTCCTCGTACCTGCGTACGTCCCAGACCTTCCTCTACCATCAAGAGTTGGCCTTCAGTATGACTATGCCAGTTCGAACGACTGCCTGCTGGAAAACGTAGACGTAACGTTCTCACTTCGTCGCTGCCCTCTACGCTGGGATTACCACCCATAAAATTACTCTGCTGAGCAGCCATCGATTCATTTGGGCCCGATAGTAAGACCCATCCAAAAACGCCTAACGACACAGCCACCAGAAGCAGTCCGATCCAAGATGTTTTTTTTCTTTCTAAGTCCATGTCACATCCCTTGGTCCAAGTCAGTAATCGGGGTCACGGTGACCGTGACATTCTTATTGGTAAAAAGAGATCCATCACTCGCGATTGCGCGCAGGATATAATCTCCGGGTTCCTGAAAAATCGCCTCAGTAACCCATCTTCCATCTTCCGGAGGCTCTGGAATCACCCATGGTGGAGACCACGGGGAATTCGAATACACTCGGGTATCCGTCCAAGTCTTCATCTGCTCAGGTTCGAAGTTCACACTCCGGACAGGACCCCGATAAACAATCCAGGACAGTCGCAAGCCTGGTCCACTGATTGCGACAATCGACGAAGGTGGTCGATATAGCTGATCGAGAGTTGATGGTGATCCACCCCGAGTCCTCCTAGCTGGGAGGTTGTCCGGATCACTAGCTAATGCGATCAAGGTTAAGGGTTGTCCAACAGGGATCCTTCGAGTCTCGCCACCTTCAACTTTGAGCTCCGGAGGTATATTGGTGCGGAGAGCATCACTGAGGCTCCCGAAATTTCCTCCCACTTCTGTAGAAATCACCTGAGGGTCGATTCGGTAGTCAGGTGCTAGTGAAGCAAACGCACGATGGGTCTCACCATTCGTTTTCAGAGTCCAAACCAATTCCCTAGAGCCGAAATCCTCCGGCACAGTAATAGTGAAAAGGAAAGGGTTCCTCCTAGGGTAAAAATGTGTCGGCTGTCCTTGATCTGCTGCTGAAGCCTCGTAGGCGTCTTGTTCTAAGTTGTTGAGCCCTTCGGGATCCGTGAATGCGAAGTAGTTATCTGGGCCGATTGGAATGTCAAAATGCTGTTCCCAATTAGAGTTCATATACCCTAGGAACAGCGAAAACGAACCGTCCTCATTGGGCCACCAGCCCTCGTACGCCGGGGAGATACTTTGGCCGCTCAGGTACATAAAGCGGGTTTGTCCCTCGACCAACTGCGCAAAACATAACATCGCGAAAATTGGCAATAGTAGATGACCACGTCGCAAAGGAAGTGCCCCGCCAAGCATTAGCGATTACCTCTTGGCCGGCTCGCATCCTCCTCTGTTACCGGAACAACAGGGGCCCAACATAAAGGACACCCAACATCGTATTCGTTCCTGCTCTTCATCTTCACACGCCTCTCGGCCATTTCCAGTTGGAATTGCTCTTCAGTGAGTTCGACTGAGTATCCCAAGTCGATGAACATATTCGATACTGAGCGTCGACCACCTCCCGCCCAATTTCTCGCATCAGCGATGTTCTGGTTATCGGTTGTCGTATCTACGAAGCCGATAACATGCAAAATGGTACCCTTAGGTAGTAACGGCGCAGCATCGTCTTCATAGACATACTGCTTCACCCAGTTGTGGTCATATCCAACACAGTTAAGCGTCAGTTGGTTGTGGCCCCATATGGCCTCGATACACATACGCACACCCGGTGCATGAAGGTGTGGCTCGAAAGCGATAATCTTGGTGTGCTCGTCTAGCACTGCGTAGGAATGGAATTCCTGATTGGCTTGATTCGGCTTTACGTCTATGTCAATCCCGTTGCCGAGACGAGCACCGCGCCTTGTGTATTCTGGGCTGTAGCCTTCCGGAAAGAACTTGAACCCGAATTCAAGATGCCCCTT
>CAWVZF010000180.1:0-2288 GCA_963934665.1 uncultured bacterium
AATGTGAACCGGTACAACCTGTATACGGGTGAACAGCAGAGTATTCGGCCACGTGGCCAAGGAGGCGGTGGACGAGGTGGACGAGGTGGAGGCGCAAGCAACATTGTTCCGGAGCCCGAGTCGGGTACCCAGATACGTTGGAACTGGAATACACCGTTTATACTCTCCCCTCACAATCCAAGCACAATCTACGTAGCCGGTAACCGGTTCTTTATATCTCGAGATCGTGGGAATACTTGGACGATGAGTCCTGACTTGTCCAAGAACATAGATCGTGATGGAATTAGCTTGATGGGTGTGCAAAACTCGTTACCACGTTGTCAGCAGCTTGAGCGTGGTATTGAGTGTAACCTTAGTCGAAATGATGGTGTCTCGAACTGGAGTACCGGGGTAACCCTTGCCGAGTCATCGGTGATGCCTGGAGTTCTCTGGCACGGAAGCGACGATGGGAACATCAGTGTGAGTCGAGACGGGGGCGTGAATTGGGCTGAGGTAAGCCGGAATCTCCCAGGTGGCACGACCCAGTACTACGTGTCCCGAGTCGAAGCATCGCACTTCGACCCTGCAACGGCTTACGCTTCACTAGACGGACACAGGGATGACGATCTTAACCCCTATGTGTATGTCACACATGACTACGGTGAGAGCTGGCAGAGCATATCTTCAAACCTCCCCGCGTTCGGTAATGTGAATACGATCCGTGAGGATCCGAGAAACGCGAACCTGCTTTATGCGGGAACGGAGTTCGGTTTCTTCATTTCTCGCGATGCGGGAGAGTCGTGGGAGCCTTTCATGAATGGCCTTCCTGTTGTTCGCATCGATGATGTTCTTGTGCACCCAAGAGACAATGATCTCGTTCTCGCAACGCATGGCAGGTCCGTTTATGTAATGGACGATATCACGGCGCTTCAGGAGTTGACGAGTGAGGTCGCTATGAGTGAGGTCCACTTATTCGATGCGCGTGAGGCGGTACTATGGAAGCGAGATCGAAGGCTGGACCGTGCTGTGACTGGTTCCAAGAATTGGGTGGGCGAGAGTGCACCAGCCGGGACAGCAATACAGTACTGGCTAAGAGATGAGACTGATGGTGGGGTTCAGGTCACAATTAGTGACCCTGTGACAGGAGAGGTCGTTCGCGAGATCGAAGGCACTGGAGCGAGGGGCCTTAACCGCGTCCAGTGGGATCTTCGGGGGAGCCCGCCAGCAGCAGGGGGTGGACGTGGTGGACGAGGTGGTGGGCGTGGAAGACAAGGCCAGCTGGCCTCAACAGGTGTCTACCGAGTCCAACTCACGGTAGATGGAGAGAGTTATTACACGACTGTAACCGTTTTAGAAGACATCTGGATGGACTAAGTCCGTATGCGTAAACCCTTCGTCCATGGTGGGCTTTTTAGCGGACCCGATTGAACAGAGGTAGGGGTCGGATTTTTAAGTCCGGCCCCTTGCATTGAGGGTACTCAAGCTTCTGCTTGACGGTGTCAGTGCTAAGGCTCGAGTCTCAGTGAAGTTGTGCACATGTCTCCACCACAAGGCTCAATTGTGAATAAGATCTATCTATTCCGTTCCGTCGCCCTTGTCGGGTTGTTCGCGATCCTGGAGGGCTGTTCCATAGGGAGCTACCCACCTCCCCCAGATACGAGGATCACGACGGTGACGGATGTCATGCACGGTGTTGAAATCAGCGACGATTATCGTTGGCTGGAAGAACAGGGCGCCCCGGAAACCCGTGCGTGGATTGAAGATCAAAATGCCTACGCCGAGGATATCATCGGTGAGAGTGAAATTCGCGATGAGTTTCGGTCACGATTGAGTGAGTTGATTGACACGGATGACATCGGATCAACACGGCGAGCTGGGGATTGGGAATACTTCACCATGCGCAGAAAAGGTGAAGAGGCCGCGAGTATCTACAGGAGAGTTGCCTCTGTAGATTCCGAGCCCACCACTGAAGGTACGTATGAAGTCGTCCTTGATCCGGCAGACGTAGACCCCACATACCGTACGCCAGTCTCCATCATGGATTTCTCACCTGATGGTACTCTGATGATGTATTCAATCAGGCAGGGCGGGGCTGATGAGATAGCCGTCAGGATAAGAAACCTCCAATCCGGCGAAGATCTCCCGGACGGTTTGGCCGATGCTCTCTATAGTGGAGTCGAATTTGACGGTAGCGGAACTGGTTTCTACTACACGTACCGCTCTCGTGAAACAGGACCACGCATTAGGCACCATACTTTGGGCCAAGACTTCTCTGAGGATGAAGAGATTTGGGGAGAAGGCTATGGACC
>CAWVZF010000181.1:0-2259 GCA_963934665.1 uncultured bacterium
CCATGCGCTGGCACATCAGAACGAATGGGCGAACCCAAGGCACTGATGGAGGTCATGGGCAAGACGTTTGTTCAGAGGGCTGTCGATACACTTTCTTTGGGTGGATGTGCTCCAGTGGTGGTCGTTGTCCCAAATGACGCTGATATAGAAAGCGCCGCTCACAGCACTCATGCCCACGTTCTGGTTAACCACGATCCTGGTGAAGGCCCAATCACATCGCTTAGGCTCGCACTCCGCGAGCTGACCTCACAGGTTGACGGGATAATTTACCTGCCCGTGGATCATCCTCTGGTTCAAATTGATACCATCCGGCAGTTACTAGTTGTCGCCAGGGAATCCTCAGCACCATTAGTCATCCCGACATATCTAGGGAACAGGGGTCACCCAAGCTTTTTCCGAGCTGATCTGTTCACTGAACTCAACGACCCCACTCTTGATGGTGGGGCGCGCACTGTCGTACACCGGCATCTCTCTGAGGCAAATCTAATTCCCGTAGATGATTCCGGAGTTTTAGCGGACATCGACACACCCGAGTCGTACGAATGTGCACTGCAGCAATTTAGTGAATTGCCATGACATCCCTTCACCCAGCAGAGGCGACAAGACTCCTAGTAGAGATCCCAGAAAGAGGTGGTAGTGTCGTTGTGTCAACTGTTGTTGGCGACAACCAGTTCACCGGAAATCGTATCGCCTTGATTGTGGTTGAGAATGAGGAACCAGAGCTACGAGGCTCACTCATCACTGAATCGGAAACCGATTCAGTGATTCAATTAATGAAGGATATATTGGAAAATCCTCGTTCCTCCGATGGGCTTCACAAACTGACCGTCGCTGATCAGTCGTTGGAAATTTATACCGAAATCCGACACCCTGTTCAGGAACTTGTTGTCGTCGGTGCAGGACATATTGCTCAACCACTTGCCCACTTAGGCGCCCTGTTGGGCTTCCAGGTTACCGTAATTGACGACCGTCCGGAGTTCGCTACTCGGGAACGTTTTCCAAGTGCTGAGAAGGTGATCCGAGCTGATTTCTCAGACCCATTTCGCGACACACCACTCCACACGCGCTCTCATGTCCTATTGGTCACGCGTGGCCACAAGTACGACTACGCATGCCTTATCAGAGCACTGCAAATGGATCCACCACCTGCTTATATCGGTATGATCGGGAGCAGGAGAAGAGTACGTGCAACATATGTCCAGCTTCTTGAGGAAGGCATCGCACATGCACTGTTGGACCGCATACACGCTCCCGTGGGCCTTGATGTCGGTGCTGAGACTCCTGAGGAGATCGCGGTAGCGGTAGCAGCCGAACTCATTATGGTAAGACGCGGAGGGACTGGGGTCTCACTAAAGGGTGTTGAGCGTATCGTGGAAAGATTTTTCAAGGAAGATAAATGACTCATGACGATGATCGTTCGCTGACCCAAGCCTTAGAGGCTGCCCGAGAGGCTGGACGCTCTTGTGCGCTGGCAACGATTGTTGCTACAAAGGGCTCCACTCCACGTAAAGTCGGAGCTAGAATGATTGTGGACCCTGATACGGGCCTCGTAGGCACAGTCGGGGGTGGTTGCGGGGAAGCGGAAGTTATCGAAGCAGCCTACAGGGTAATCGAGACTGGGAAAGCTCAACGAGTCAATGTAGATCTGACAGACGACCTCGTGTCATGGAGCCCAGCCGTGTGTGGTGGCGTCATGGACATCTTCGTTGAACCTGTTTCCCCAGAACGTTCTTGACTGGTAGTTCCCACGTCCGCATCCACTACCGCAGACCCCCAGATAGGGAAGAGGTATTTCATCAGAGGGTCGTGCTAGAACGTCAGGAGGTTATCGTCACGCTCGCTGAGGCGATCAACCTCGATATTCCAATGATTATAGAGGGGCAAACCGTCCTAGAGCCCGGTTCCGCAGTAGTTTGGTTTACATTCCCAGGAGCTTGGCACGACATAGGGAGTTTTCATCGTGAGGACGGAACATTCACGGGCTTCTACGCCAACGTGATCACGCCGCCGAGGATTGAAAAACATGTCTGGTACACGACCGACCTGTACCTGGATGTGTGGATGACTCCGAGCGGTACTGCAAAGCTTCTAGATGAAGATGAATTCGAGGAAGCAGTCAGTCATGGGCTAATCGACCACCCGACTGCGAACCGTGCTCGTGAGGAGGCAAGCCGCCTACTGGATGAAGCTAAGCGAGGTGTTTGGCCGCCTCCGATTGTCCGGGAATGGACACTGGAGCAGGCTCAAGCAATTGCCATC
>CAWVZF010000182.1:0-2247 GCA_963934665.1 uncultured bacterium
CCACACGAGGGCGGATCCAAGCAAAGGCCAGGATCCCACCAGCGCAGTAGGAAAGCGGAGGTCGTGGCGTGAAGCGGCAGCCGGATTCCTCAAGAAGAAGCGGCCCGGTCGTAGCTTGCTACGGTCCGGGCCGTTTCGCGTTTATGGAAGTTTTTTTCGGAGCCAGTGTGATGCACCGATAGGATGTTCCCATTTTGCAATATCATAAGCGCTAGGTTCAACCCCTACCAAAACGCGCCTCCGGGCTCTCGAATTCGAAGTAGTCCATATACATGCCCTTCTCGCGTAGTCCGTCGAGCCATTCCTGAAATCCTGATTCGATAAGTCCACCTGACTCAGTCCGATCTTTCGCTGCCTTGGTAGCCAAGTGATTTGCGTATTCGTTCTCAGGGTGTCCATCATGGCCGCGAACCCATTTTGGACGTACATCGTGTCCTTGAAGTTCAATATCGAGTTCTTTCCATAGTTCCAGATTCAGGATCGCGCCGCGCTTCCGCTTCCAGTTATTTTCTTTCCAACTGGGTAACCATTGGGTAATGCCGTCGACGAGATACCTGCTGTCAGAGATAAAGTGCACAGTGCATCGCCGGCTTAGCATTCGGAGCGCTTCAATTGCACTACGCAGGGCCATACGGTTGTTCGTAGTGTCTGGCTCGGAGATCCAGTAGTCCCGACGTTGCCACTCGCCTTCTTGCCAGGCCTCCATGAGGCCTGCTGCACCGCCCGGATTAGCTCGGGTTTGAAACTGATTGCCGAGGCAAGATTCGTCGGCGTGAATAAAGATCGTATCAGGGCTCATGCTCACTCTCGAACTTATTTCAATTGCTCAACGTGACTATGGTATAAGCTAACCGAGAGAGCACTAGATGGCTTGGTTGACCCGATATCGCCGGTCGCTAGTTTTGGCACAACAGCCACATAGATAAACAAGTGAGTGTTTTCTGATCCGCACTGCATATCTGCTTCTAGAAGATGGACGTCGCTTTGATGGGAACCTTCTTGGTGCCGAGGCACTTACTCTTGGTGAGGTCGTATTCAACACCTGTATGAGTGGGTATCAAGAGGTTCTTACTGACCCGTCGTACACTGGCCAACTTGTGACGATGACCTACCCTCTGATTGGAAACTACGGAGTTAACGCAGAGGACCGGGAATCACCGATGCCTCAAGTTGCTGGCTTCATCGTCCGTGAAGCGTCCCGGGTCCATTCTTCATGGAGGTCAAAGGAAGGATTGGATGAATATCTGCATCGTCATGGTATAACAGGTATCTCTGATCTGGACACCCGAGCGCTCACTCGCCATATAAGGTCTGAGGGTGCCATGCGAGGTGCGATAGCACCAGCTGATATGTCAGCAGAGGAGGTCATGGGTAGGATCCAAGACCATCCTCATATGGAAGGACTTGATTTGGCATGCGGAGTCTCGACCTCGGAACCCTACGAAATTTCTGCAGTCGGCGACGAGCGTTTCCATGTGCTAGCGTACGATTTTGGTGTAAAGGCTCATTCTCCAAAACTTCTTTCTGAACGGGGTTGCCGTGTGACCGTGATCCCTGCTGATACACCCGCGGAGGAGATTCTCTCGGATCCTCCTGACGGACTATTTGTGTCCAATGGCCCAGGCGACCCAGCAGCTGTAGAGAAGGCAGAGACCGCGATTCTCGGACTTGCTGAAGCAGACATACCAGTTTTTGGTATCTGCTTAGGTCATCAACTGATCTGTCGTGCATTTGGGGCGAGTACCTTCAAGCTTCCGTTCGGACACCACGGGGGTAATCACCCAGTAAAGTTTCTTGAAAAACAGACAGTCGAGATCACCTCTCAGAATCACGGCTTCGCAGTACAGAGTGGTGTAGGAGATGAAATACCTGGAGCCCCCGGTCTTCGGCTTACCCATGTTAATCTCTACGATGGAACAGTTGAGGGAGTGGAACATCGAACCTTACCAGTGCTATCAGTTCAGTATCACCCAGAGGCTGCTCCAGGCCCCCACGACAGTCGCTATCTTTTCGATACCTTTCTCGACCTGATGGAGGAACGGAAAGGCTCTTAAGTTGCTCTGTCACAACGACTCCCATCACCTTGCGGCCTCGATTTTGCCTTGTTACAGTCTCTGCCCCCTAGCTACGAAGCTAGGGATTGATCACCCTACAGAGACGTTCCTGCGGAGGGACCATGACTAAGGCAGACCTGGTCGAGCAGGTGACCGACGCGATCGGTCCCGGGATCACAAAGAAGGATTCTGC
>CAWVZF010000183.1:0-2222 GCA_963934665.1 uncultured bacterium
AGGATTTCAATGACACATGATGTGACATGGACCGATTTCATCTGGAGAGATGATAGGTGTTCCGATCAATTTGGCTGTGAACCCCCAGTGGCTCGACGTCGTATTGAAGTCAATGAAGACAAGACGCGTACCATAGGTGGCCATCTGAACTGGGATCGGGATCTGAGTGCTCCCGGATGGCGGATCGGTGCAACTGCTACGGTGAACCAAAAATCGCATCCCAAAATCCCAAACTATCAGATCCAGAACATTCCTAGGGATCCCGGTACCACATGGGCATACGAGGCAGGTTTTGGTATTGCTCGGACGCGTGGAGCGACAACCTTTGGGGTTGATATGGTGCTACAACCGATCTGGAGCGAAACCTGGCAGGAGGCAGACGAACCCGTGACCACTGGCTCAGGCACAGTGATCAAACCGGGAGGAAGAACGATCGAGAATGACTTCTTCTTCACCAATGTTATTCTCAGAACGGGACTCTCGTATGAACTAGGGGATTTAGAACTTCAAACTGGTCTTGAGATGCGTTCCTATGACTATGAGCTCGAACAGGTGAATCACATTGAGAGCTCATTCCGTGATCTAGAGGAGTCATGGATGGAGTGGTCTCCAACCTTGGGAGCTGTGCTTCATTTCTCCGATGTGGACCTTAGATATACAGGACGTTTCACAACTGGTACGGGACGACCTGGCACTGCTTGGGAGTGGGAGGAGAATATGGTGCGAGCGGATGCTTTCAACGATTTTATCATCGCACCGGAGGGGCCTCTTACGTTACAGGATGCCTTGGTCCATACACATCAGCTTTCAGTGAGAATTCCAATCCGCTAAATGATCAAATTAAGGCCAGAAAAACTCGTCGCACTTCTAGCGGGGTGCACCTTATTGATTGGTTGTGAGAGTGCACCTCCAACTAATCTAGACCTGCTTATTCTAGGTGGAATTCTGGTAGACGGTTCCGGCCAAGAATCCTCCCAGAGGAACATCGGTGTTCAGGGAGATAGGATCGCTTGGATCGGCGAGGACGGAGCCCAATCCGCTGATACGCTAGACGCGACAGGGTTTGTCGTAGCTCCGGGTTTTATTGATGTCCATAGCCATACGGTTCCGGCACTTCTAGAACCTCAGAGGCGAATGAATGAAGGCGTCCTTCGCCAGGGTGTCACTACTGTTGTTGGTGGACCCGATGGTGGCTTCGGTCCCGAGATGATCAGGACAGTGATTGAAGCTTTGGGAAATAATGGCTCAGGCACGAATGTCGCGACCTACATCGGCCATAACGCCATACGCGAAAATGTTATGGGAGAAGATCAACAGCGCCCCCCCACTCCTTCTGAGTTCGATGCAATGCGAACGCAAGTCAGAGAAGGAATGGAACTAGGAGCAGTGGGGTTCTCGACTGGACTTATGTACGAGCCCGGAATGTTCTCCGAGACATCAGAAGTGGTCGAGCTTGCTCGAGAAGTAGCTTCCTTCGGTGGTATCTACGACTCCCATGTCCGAAATCCCGTTCACGCGTTCGTGGAATCTGATCAGGAAGTTGTTGCAATCTCTGAGGGTGCGGAAATATCTGGGAAGATTGGACACCTGAAGGCGGTGGGGCTTCATAATGAAGGACGTATTAATGATGTGATTGATCTGGTCGAGAGTGCGCGCTCCAGAGGTGTGGAGATCGTCTCTGATCAGTATCCATACGACGGAGCTGCCACTTCCTCTCTGATTGGTATCATCGTGATACCCTCGTCTATGACGGACCTAGGAAGTCTCCGAACCTTTGGACCTGTCGATTCCGAAGTAGCCACGCGATTCCGATCAATGCTGGTTGATCCAAGTCGTCGCACACAATTGAAAGAAGCGAGTGAGAACGGGATTGATGGTGGGTTTGCTTGGTTGAAGGCGACAGGATACACCAGTATGCGGATAGTCAGCAGCACTGATTATCCTGAGCTGGTTGGAGTCTACCTCTCAGAACTCGCTGAAGAAGGACAAGACCCGTTCGATGCAGTGATGGATTTGATTGCTGGGGCGTCTGCTCCTGTGAACATCACACTAGGTGCCATTACAGAAGAAGACGTTCGGACGCTGATGATTCAGCCTTGGAATATGATTGCGAGTGATGGGGCCTACGCAGACGGGAGCGAAGCCGGCAGGGGACACCCTCGAGGAGCGGGCACTTTTGCGCGTTTTCTTGGTCACTACGTGCGCGAAGAGGGAGTTCTACC
>CAWVZF010000184.1:0-2203 GCA_963934665.1 uncultured bacterium
CGATGATTGATATGAACCCCGACCCGCTCTTGCCTGAGCTACAGGTGGCTACCGATCTCGATGGACAGCCGATTAGAAAGATAGGTGTCTACGGAACTGCCCAGGACCTTGAAGAAGAAGACGACGGTCGGTGGATCCGTATGGAAGATATGGTTACGGCTGCCGATGGTCAGTTCACTTATGAGGATAGCACCTATGTAGCACCGAAGAATGGAACGTTCCGTATCGCCCTCTTTCACGAAGCTCGAGACTCTCTCGCTACGTTCGGAGGCTCCTTGGAAAACGACGTGAACCGGGACGGCAACCCGGAGGGCTCGAGCAGACTCTTTGGAGTGCTCTGGGATGAGGAAACCAATGATGTTTGGGTGGATACCAACCAAGACCTGAGCTTCGCTGATCAAATTGCCCTCACCGACTACAATGATCGACCAGAGTTCGGGGTGTTTGGGACAGATAATCCGGATACCCCAATTCGTGAATCAGTCGCGTTTGGCATCCAGATCGCACAGGAAAAGAAGCTGATAGCTCTAAACCTTGGTTCGGCCAGTCATGCGACACTTGTGGTTGGTGCCGCATTAGCGAACCGGGGTAGTGAAGGGCGATTTGATGGTGTAGCTCCGGGCGCTCAGCTCATCAGCATCGCTGAGGGAGGGTCTGCCTATGGACAGATCGAGTCGCCTCTTATTTCGATCAGAGATCATGGTGCGGAGGTAGTGTATTTTGAGCAGAGCTCCAATATCACAAGGAATTACCTTCTGAGAGATGGTCGTCTAGTACCGACAGTTATCTACGAACGGCTCATCGACAGATATGATCCTGTCATCCTATCCCCTACCCACAACTACCCAATCCTAGGGGGAATTGATGATTTCGTAATGGCTAAGGGCTTGATCGGTATCAACGGACATGAGAGCAAAGAGAATTTCTTTATCAACCACGGAGTCCGTGTTGAGCATGATGACAATCTTCTCATAACCGGTGGTTACGGTCCTATGGGTAACGGGGCACTCAAGCCCGATGTCATATCTCCATCCAATTACGTGAGTACGGCGCTAGGGTTCATTGAGGGGCGTGCGATCCCGGGGCTTTACCAACTTCCGCCTGGCTACACCATTGCTGGAGGAACCTCGACAGCCACACCGACGGCTGCAGGGGCGGTTGCTCTTCTCCTCAGTGCCGCCAAGCAGGAGGGAATATCCTACGATGCCCATCGGATCAAATATGCTGTTACACGAGGTGCTCGCTGGGTACCGCATCTGAAGCCACACAAACAAGGCAACGGAGTAATTAGTGTTGAGGGAGCTTGGGATATCCTGAAGGAATTAGATGAGGGTGGGGATGTCGTGAACATTGTAGGCCAAGCATCTGTGAAGCACTCCTATAGCCATCTCTTGGCTACCCCAAATGAGGGAGAAGGGCTGTATGAGCGGGACGGATGGAATGTCGGGGATAGTGAAGAGAGAACAATAACGCTGACTCGAACCTCTGGCCCGAATGCTCCGATGACGTTCTCTGTGAGTTGGGCTGGAAACGAGGCGGGTACGTTTTCAGCACCGCCTACGGTCACACTACCCTTGAATCGGCCCGTACCGGTATCCATCACCGTTAACCCTAATGTGCAAGGAGCTCACACCGCTCACTTTACTTTGGATCATTCAAGTATACCGGGTTATGCGTATCGGATGTTATTTACTGTCGTGGCGCCCGAGTCACTTGATGTTTCCAACAATTTTCACGTACAGAGTTCTGTGGAAGTGCCCCGTCCAGGAATTCAAAGTTTCTTCTATCGGGTTCCTGAAGGTGTGGAATCACTGGTTGTTGATCTGGGGTGGCAGGAGCGTGAGGTGAGTATGTCTATATCACGGCCCGATACTCGTGCGGTACGAGGTGACATCGTCCAAGCAGGGCAGGGGGTTAAGCAGGTAATTAACAGCCCAATTCCTGGCGTATGGGAAGTCAGGTTATCTGACGTTGCTGACACCAGGACATTCGATTGGGAGCAGGCCAAGAAACAGGAGCCCGTCCCACCAACTGAAGCGACTCTTACGGTTACAGCGATTGCCGCAGAGGTGAGCGTCATGCAGCAGGAGACTGCGGGCCAAGAAACTGGCAGTTCAACTCATGATCTTTGGGTCACCAACCGAATGGGAGTATTCACCGGACGATTGATGAGCAACCCATTGGGGAGTGCTCGACGCCTGCA
>CAWVZF010000185.1:0-2147 GCA_963934665.1 uncultured bacterium
AACAGCGTGCACCTGAAGGGTTTTACTGGCAATCAACCGGTGCGATTCCCACCCGAACGACGAGTGGGAATGAGTGACGTGGGCTCCTGGCACCCCTATCCGTACTTCTTTGACTCAGGGTAATACCTTAGTTGAGGCCCATTGCTACCCACTCAGCCTCGCGTCCGTTTCCTCCAATAGCGACGATGATATACTGCTTGCCTTCATGTAGATATGTCATCGGGGCACCTGTCGTACCAGCGTCCAATTCCTTCGTCCAAATGACATCACCCGTAGCTTTGTTGTAGGCTCTAAAGTTGAGGCCACTTCCCGTGGTACCGATGACTGCATCGCTGCCCTCCCCAATGAAGAGGAGCGCTTTTGTCACGAGTGGTGCTGCCCGACCTGAGATCCCAAGTGGACCTACGTCAAGCTCTTTAAGTAATGGGTGCTCTCTCGGCCCATCCCCATTTGCCGCCATCCATACATGCTCACCACGATTCATATCAATGGCAGTGATCCTACCATAAGGAGGTTTGAAAATAGGTAGGCCATCGATAGTTGGTACGGCAGTAGTGAGATCGGATCTGCCAGCATACATCATCGTGGCCTCAGGGCTTTTTGTCGAAGTTATAGTGTGTACATCAGGTAGTTGATGCGAGACCGCGTAGTAGTATCCAGACTCGGGGTCAAATGCACCCGTATGCCAGTTTCCCGATCCCCAGATACCTGGTCGAGTCAGTGTTCCTATCTTTCCATTTGGTCCTGGTGTGGGCATTGAAGGGGGAGTGAAAATAGGACCAAGTCGGAAGGGCTTAACCAGCGCAAGAGCCCTAGCTCGTAGCTCAGGTGTGAAGTCGATAAGATCGTCCTCTGTCGCTCCCTGTGCTCCAAACGGCGCTGGCTTGGTCGGAAAAGGTTGTGTTGGCCAAGATGCTTCACCTGGCACCTTCGACTGTGGAACTGGCCGTTCCTCTATCGGCCACACTGGTTCTCCTGAGTCACGGTCGAAAACGTATAGAAATCCTGTTTTACTTGGTTGCATGACGGCTCGGATCGTTTGTCCATCGACACGGATCGTGCCCAATACGGGTGGACCGACTGCGTCGTATTCCCAGAGATCATGATGCACCATTTGGAAGTGCCATATTAGCTCACCGTTTCGCGAATCCAGAGCCACCAGGCTGTTTGAGAAAAGATTCGCTCCAGGGCGATGACCCCCGTAGTAGGCAGCAGTTGGAGCAGATAATGGGACGTACACGATGCCGGTTCCTTCATCCGCGCTCATGCAGCACCAAGAGCCCAAATCTCCAGCCCATTTCCATGACTCATCTTTCCACGTGTCGTTACCGAGTTCACCAGGACGTGGAACCACCTGGAATGTCCATAGGTGCTGTCCTGTGCGGACATCGTAACCGCGCACATTTTCAGGCAATGCTTCCTTTATATCACCGCTGTCTCCAGCCGAACCGATT
Organism: uncultured bacterium; assembly: GCA_963934665.1. Taxonomy (GTDB): domain Bacteria; phylum Gemmatimonadota; class Gemmatimonadetes; order Longimicrobiales; family Gaopeijiaceae; genus UBA1142. The sequence continues at coordinate 1,455 of CAWVZF010000185.1, forward strand.
ATCCCAGCGACGACGATGACGTCTCCTACCACGATCGGACTGAAGCTCCATCGGAAGCGCTCAGATTCTTCGGGGCTTAGGAGAACTCGGCCAGAATCACCAAAACTAGAGATCGGTGCTCCGGACTCCGGATTCAGAGAGTAAAGGTAAGGTTCTCTAGCGAGAATTAAGCGTTTATCGTTGCCGTTTTCCCAGATCTGGACTCCTCGGTTGGATCGTCCCCGTACTTCATCCAGCGAGTTTTCAAAAGGCTGCTGAACCCATAGGGTCTTCCCGGAAGCTGGGTCGAATGCTTCCACGAATCCGACAGCGTTTGGCGAAAAAAGCACACCGTCGACCAAAATGGGTGTCGATCTCAGATAAGAGCTTGGATTGAGGGAGGGATGTCCGACCATGTAAGAGGGATCCAGACCAGGCCTGCGCCATAAGATCTCAAGATCCGAGACGTTATCGGCGTCAATCTGATCAAGGGGTGCGTACCGATTGAAGAAAAGATCCCCTCCGTAATAGGACCAATCGGGAGTTGGGTTTACGATCTGGCCCTTGAGTAAAGAGCTATCTGTGGCAAAGGAGATAATCGTGACGACTATTGTGAGTCCGAGTCTTAGTGTCACCTGCATTGCCCCTCCTTCATTAGTCAGCGTACCCCACACGCCTAATCTGCGGTGACGCTCGGGAATTTCGCTAGTTTGC
>CAWVZF010000186.1:0-2140 GCA_963934665.1 uncultured bacterium
GGTCCTCCACAGGGAGCGTGGCGCAGACTCATGTTGTGCCCCAACTCATGGGCTAGAGTGAATTCTGATGGTCGCCCAACGCTTGTCGGTCTGCCTATGTAGCCAAGTCCGCCCCATGCCGATCCTTGGGGTAGGGTAACCGCCCCGTAATAATAGTGGCCCGGTCCATCTGGATCTGTTCTTCGCAGGAGGTCAATTTCTCTGAGAAAGCTGCTCCACCCTGACTTCTCAGTGAGATTCGCATCAGTCGTGTAAGTGTCTCTGACATCGACTTCGAAGTCAGCGATTGGGAAGATCAGTCGTGTGTACTGCACCTGATCCGCGTACTTAGACAGGTTCCCAGTCCAATTAAAGATTTGTCCAGAACAAGCTGGGAAGGGGGATCCGCACGCCAACACCGGAACGACTCGAAGGTAGAATGGCTCTACCTCGCGGGGGTTGAGAGCCATGCGACCTGATTCGGGGACGCGTACGGAGCTTCCTGGAGCAAGTGGTACAACTTCTTCAGGATCCAATTCGACTACCAATTCTACACCCGGTTGTAATACAGACCCTGGGACAAGCGTATTGTAGGACTTCTCGAGTTGGCTCTGATCGGGAGATACCGGAAGAAAATACAGCGGAGATAGCATTCTGACTGAGTAGACGACCTCATCTCCGGAATAAAATGACGCCCTAACGGTCGGTTCGAAGAAGCTCATTTGGTCGCCGGTCATAAAGACCCTGAGCAGTGCGTCTTTCCCGGCGATAAGGGGAACGCTGCCAGTAAGTGTTTGAACACTTTGTATTAAGTGAACAAAGGGTGCAGAAAGCTGAACCTCAGTTGGATTCACTCGAACTCGGGTTTCGGCTTTCAATCCGGCTACTTCCCCGGCTACAGTCACCTCTCCGCCCTTAAGCCCTTCCATGGAACCATCACCGGATACCCTAAGAACCTGTGGATCGGAGATGGACCAACCCGGTAGAGCCCAGGTAGGCAGTGGGGTAAATGCCTGTTGATTCTGGTCGGTAACGACGGCTCTCAACGCCGCGGTATGCCCTTTTGTCAGGACTGTATCGATCGGGAGTACCGACAGAGCAGTTGGATTTCGATCAGGTTCTAGTGCCAGATCAGCACAGCCCATTACGGTAACGAGCACTGTGGCAGCTAGTGGCATGGTGACTAGAATACGGATATCGGATACTCCTGCTCAGTGGCACTTTTTCTGGGTACGCAATTCATAGATGATAAAACATTTCAACAGCTTTGGCAGAAGGGTCAAGCCAAGCATTTTTACTTTGACCTTTTGACTACTCGTTGAGAAGCCTTACTCACCAGGGTTAGGTTAGCCACTGTGGCACCTGCGCCTGTAGCTCAGCTGGATAGAGCATCGGCCTTCTAAGCCGAGGGTCCCAGGTTCGAGTCCTGGCAGGCGCGTGGCCGGAAAGCCTTTGTTAGATCTTGAGGATCTAATGTCAGAAAGCAACGTCAATATTTGAAGAAAACTACAGTTGCAGTTAATGCACTCTGGATTTCGGTGTTTGCGGGGACTTGTGGGGGAGATGCTCTAGCGCCCACTGCTCCTGTAGTAACACGACCGCCGTTCGAAGGCACAATCTTCATTGACCCAGACATTATCACACCTTCGGATCCGACTGCGTTTCAGGATCTCTCGGTCGCCGGACAGGGTCCTCGGACGATGTTCGACCGACGGGTCGACGGTTGGATCACAGTCGTAGCACACCTCTTCAACGCCAGCTTTGATGACGGTCTGAGTGTTGAGATTCAGGTGAATCCGGAGTTTGGAGAATCAGCTACAGCATTGGCGGAGGCGGAGAAGTATGCACAGGTTATCGGTCGGCTGCCGACTGCGCTTCGAAAGGATGTGGAGACGGTTTGGATCCACAAGGGTACCGAGCTGTTTGGCGGCGGGAACAACAACTTACTCATCCACGTAGGCCAGGCTGATCTCTATCTCCAGGATGGTATCCTGGAGGAGACATTTATTCATGAAGCTGCCCACACGTCATTGGATGCGGCTCATGCTTCAGCGCCTGGTTGGCTTGCAGCCCAATCTGCTGACCCCACGTTCATATCTACTTATGCTCGCGATTTCCCGGGACGCGAGGACATCGCGGAGAGTTTCCTGCCTTATCTGGC
>CAWVZF010000187.1:0-2134 GCA_963934665.1 uncultured bacterium
CGCTCAATCATCGAGCTAGATGCCACACCAAACGAAACACCAGGCGGCAGAGAGAAGGCTTTTTGTCCACCAGTCAGAACGAAATCAAGTCCCCACAAATCGGTTTGGAGTTCGGCACCGGCTGCACCGCTCACCGAGTCAACCAAAAGAAGGGTTCCTTCATGCTGGTGTACTATCTCGGAGAGCATCTGTAAATCGTTTAATACCCCAGTAGAAGTCTCGGAGTGAGCCACTGTGACAGCGTCGTATTTTCTAACCGATAAGGCCGCGGCGACCCGGTCAGGATCGTGTGCTTCGCCCCAAGGAATAGAAACCTCATCAACTTCGAGGGCGCACTGACGTGCAATACTTGAGAAGCGTTTACTGAATGCACCATTTACAAGTGAGAGCACCCGGTTCGAAGCACCATTGCGAATCGCAGCCTCCATAAGACCAGTACCCGAGCATGGGACAATGAATACAGGACGTTCGGTCCGGAATGCGTCCTTGAGCCCGACCTGCAACTCGCGGATGAATGCCTGCACATCCGGTCCTCGGTGACCTGTCATCGGTTGAAGTTGAGCAGCGAGCACTTCCGGGCGGACTTCAACCGGACCTGGTAGGAAGAAGCGTCCGTAGGGACGGGTCAAGCCTTTAGGGTCAGGGTGATTCAATTGCTTGATTCGAGGAACATCCCGATGCGCTAGGAAGGTGGAGTAGGCGCTCTGAGTGGCGCGGAAGAAAGTAACAGTTCAGCGAATGTTTTTCATGGACCTTGAAATCCTCGATCAAGGTAGTCGCCATGATGGCTTGCTTAATCCCTCCAGGCATCCTTCCATTTCGAATAGGGCAAAACTACCACCCCACCTTGCTCTAGTACCTCCAGACCCGCTGGATCACGATACAGTTCTCGATAGAACACGTAGGATATGTTTGCCTGTATCATTGATTTTGCGCACACCGCACATGGGCTTGCGGTTACAAATGCAACCTTGTCCCGCATTTGCCCAGGTGCTTTGACAAGAGCATTCATCTCAGAATGAATACAGCCACACTTGCCCTGCTCAGTTGAGTCACATTTGTTCGGGAAGCCTCGGGCATTACCGTTGTACCCTATCGCAACCACATGTTCGAGGTCGGCATCTGTAATCACTGTCCCGACCTGGAGCCTGGCACAAGTTGAACGTTTAGCCAGCTCTTCAGCCATACGCATATAGACTTCATAGAGGGGGGGGCGATTCACCTCCACCTCGTCCTCGCTCTCGCTGAGATTCAAAGGGTGATTGTTATCCCGGACTCCATCCTTGTGAATCAGCGGCACATTGCCTCCTGTTCTGATTCAAGCAGCGCTATCAATTTCCAACCAGGCAACCGAGATGATATCGACCTAAGCATCTCAGTTGCCCATCACCTTTGTAGTAAGCGCTGTCGGAGTCATCAGTTTATAGATCGGCACTAAAGGTGGACGTGCCGAACCAGTTCCGGCACCACGACCACGAAAACCCCGACCTCCACCTACGGCATCTGCTGAACGAGGAATCCAAGCATCCATCGTGTTCCAATAAACGACATTGTCCTCGGTCTCCGGCTCAAGCATGTGTGCGACCAGTCGGCCAAGGTATTGAGCCGTAGGTACAATGAACGTGCCCGCCGGAAATAGTTCGGTAAGCGTGAGCACCTCACCTACTTCAACCTTAGTAGCCGCTGCATGGTTGTACGCACGCTCGTGCGTAACGTCCGTGACCGTATAAGCATCAACCTGGAGTTCTGTAGCTGACACAAGCGTTTCGACAGTGATCCCATGGCGCCTGAGCATTGCAACTGCATCAACAGCGTCACGAGGCAAGAGGTACGCCCAGGGGCGAGCGCGTAGCCGCAGAGCGACCGGCTTCTTCATAAGATCGGCTCCGGTAACTTCAATAATCTCTACCGGATCATTCGAACTACCTCCCCTACCACCTCCTCGCACAATTTCGTAGCTGACGGGATAGTCCTCTGCAGTATACTCCATCACGACGGCGATATCACCTCGCGGCTCAGTTCCCATTTCGATCGTCTCACGGCGTGCATCATTAACCACGCTCATAAGCCGACCAGTGTGTTCTGCAGCGAACTCGACTACCGCCAGATAACCCAAGTATCCGGCCCTTGCTCC
>CAWVZF010000188.1:0-2120 GCA_963934665.1 uncultured bacterium
GTGCCATTTTACGCTGGTATCGAAGATCTTCGTGGTGCTGGGGATCAAGTGCAGTGGGGTGGTCCTCGGCTGTGTGAGGGTGGGCAGACTGCTTTACCTGATGGTCGGTCCCACTTTCATGCCGTGAAGCCTCCTGAATTCGACATCCCAGATGGCTATTTCCACCTAAGTACCCGGAGGGGGAAGCAGTTCAACTCCATGGTCCAAGCCAAGGTGGATCCTCTGACAGGTGGTCGGCGCGATGATGTATTCATGTCGCTGTCTGATGCTGAGCGGTTGGGCCTGTCTCATGGGGATCCGATGACACTGCGTTCTGAGATCGGAATGGTTAGTGGGCGGTGTCGTATAGCACCGATGAAAGAGCGGAACCTCCAGATGTTTTGGCCTGAGGCGAACCCTCTAATTCCTAGGGGTGTTGTGGAACCTCAGTGTGGTATTCCCGATTTTTCAGCGGTTGTCGAAGTGGTTCCTCACCGGTTAAGTGAGGAGACCGAATAGTGATCGGTAAAGCCAGCCCTACCCGCGTGGTTCAGATTTCTCGCCACCGTGGTGGTCAGGTTCACCGAGATAAAGACAGCCTCTCTGTCGAGGAGCCACTTGAAATTCGTGTCGCCTGGGGAAATCTGGAGGCTAGGGCAGTCGAAGCGCTTGCAGTCACAATGAGGACCCCTGGAGATGATTTCGATCTGGTTGCCGGTTTCCTATTGGGGGAGGGGATCCTTGATTCTGCAGACGGACTCCAAGAGCTCACGTACTGCAGAGGACAAGAGACTCAAGAATACAACGTTGTGGAAGCAAGGCTCCGTCCTGGTATCAGCTTTGATCTCGAGCGATTGAGGAGAAACGTCTTCACATCTTCCAGTTGTGGTGTCTGTGGTAAGGCTTCATTAGAAGCGGTGGCTGTTTCTGGTTGTACTAAACTTGAGGATGAACTGCGTGTTGAGGGGGAACTTCTGCCACGACTACCGGAGAAACTTCTTGAGGGGCAGGATGTGTTTGCGCGCACGGGTGGATTACATGCTGCTGGTCTTTTTGGAGTCGATGGCGAACTACTTGGGCTACGTGAGGATGTTGGTCGCCACAATGCAGTCGACAAGATTCTTGGACGTGCGCTCTTAGATCGGGATCTTCCCGCGGATGATCGCATCCTAGTTGTAAGCGGTCGGGCCTCATTTGAGATTGTGCAGAAAGCATTAATGGCACGGGTGCCAGTCCTGGTCGCTGTGGGTGCTCCATCAAGCTTAGCAGTAGATCTCTCGGAGGAATTCGGTCAGACGCTTGTTGGATTTGCTCGAGATGGTGGCTTCAACGTGTACTGTGGGGACATGAGGCTCATTTGAAGTCGAGTACCCAATTTCTTGGTGCCGTCTTGGCGGGTGGTCGAAGTCGCCGGTATGGAGGTGACAAGTCAAATGCGGTAGTAGGCGGGCGGCTTCTGGTTGAGAGGTCGATCTCAGCCCTTGAGCAGGTGGTACAGGACGTGGTTGTAGTAACGTCCCGTCAGCTTCCCGACAGTATCGTCGTCCCTTGTATCCCAGATCAGTTTGTTGACATGGGTCCTCTTGGTGGCCTTCATGCGGCACTCCACGCTGCAGTGGAGTACGGAAGCTCCGGAGTGCTTCTGCTTGCTTGTGACATGCCGTTGATTACCCCGGAAGTTCTGCGTGCTATTCTAGGGGCAATGGACGATGTCCCCGCGGTTGCCCCCCTGCGCAAAAAAGGTATTGAGCCGCTTTGTGCTGCGTATCACATCGATACATTGCGAACGGCGGAGGAGCTGTTGTTAGGAAACGATCTTTCTCTACATCGGTTCTTTAGGGAGATTGGTGGTATGTCGATTGATCTAGAGGGACTAGGCGTGGAGTGTAAAGATGTCTTCTTCAACGTCAACGAACAGTCAGACTGCATCCGAGCTAATGCACTTCTCGCAGGGAGTCCCTGAGGGTGAGTGGTAGGGTGGGCCCATTCAAAAAGATTTCATATTTGAGCTCTCTCTATATGCTTGCCGATGCAGGGCGCTTAAGCGAATCTTGACTCAACCTTTCTCCCCATACAGCCACACCACAATGAGAATGAACTCCAAGTGCTTGAATCTATTCCTGGTCCTAGGACTTGCGGCT
>CAWVZF010000189.1:0-2116 GCA_963934665.1 uncultured bacterium
CCATCAGTCGAGGGCCAATCGAATCGAGAAGTGCTTGAGCCAAATCTACAACCTGCGAACCGCCCTCCATGCCCTCCTCCCACATATTCTGGATGACGGAATCATCAGTCGGGAATGCCTGACCTTCAATATCCTGACCAGGAACGTTCACTGTTATGAGAACAAAAAGAGCAAACCATGTCTTCTTCATAAGATCTTGTCCGGTTGAGCCAGCGAATACTCTGCTGAATGTAGGGCTTATTTGGGAGTAAGGGACCTCAGCGCGGTACCATAGTGCAATCAACCAGGGTACTGCATTGCACTCTAAAACGCGGCCGGTCACTCGGAGGGAGCGATAAAAGAGTTACTGCCTCAATCGCCTCCCTCACATCTACAGTCTCCCCAGGTTGGAAGGTCAGTGAGATCTGCCAGCGAGGTTGGTCTTCCAACATAAAAGACTCAAGCTGCGAACCGGCCACCCAGGGAATAGCCTCAAGGGCTTCGTACATATCATTTTCGTCCTGAGGGTTCGCCGGGCCGGCACCGAGAGGAATCGTAAGCGGATCTGCCGAGAACGGATGGTTGATGCGCCATCGGTTCACAGCGAGGTTCACCCGGCGCCAGTCTGCTCCGCGTTCCAGCTCGTATTGTGCGTAGTATTGGAGCAGATAGTTGTTATGCTTTACACCACCCTCGAGCGCTTCTTCGAGTCGACGGATCGACTCCTCAACGTCGCCTTCTGAGAGTGCCTGCATCCCCAATAAGAAATCAGTATCAGGATCTTCTGGGTTAAGCTGAGCAACCACCTCCGTCATCTTCGCATGACGTATCCAGAATAATGAGTCGTCCGAAGACTCAAGCGTCTGCGTGCCTGTGTTAGAACAAGCAGCAGCTGATGCCTGGCAACCACCGATCCACTCGACCGTTCCGCTAGAACGCGAAACGAGGTATTCGCGGGCACCGATCGCTAGAACGATTACATAGACGATCACTAACATCCGGTATCTCTGTAGAACGGCCATCAGAGCCCATCCTGCACTTGTTTATCTCGAACTTTCCATATGAATGAGTCCAGATAGTAGTGCATCATACCGTAAGCATAGACCATCATCTGTGAAAAAAGCCCATAGGAGGCTTCGTAGTCGAGAGCTGGAAGATTGAACTGGGGTATCGCCGGATACGGCGCAAAATTCACGACCCCGAAGCCGAACTCGTCCAGTGGATAATTGATCAAGAGTTGGAACAGGAACGCGTAGGCGGCACCGCCAACCAGAAACCAACGAAGTTTCCCTTGGCCGACTACTCGGCTCCAAAATCCCGGCTTTGATGCTGGAGCGTCCGCAGTGCGCCGCATGAAGGAATACACCATAACAATGTACTGAACCCCATGCATGATGCGGTGGGCGACCGCATATAGGAGGATTGAGTTTGTGTTCCAGGCAACAAAATACCAGAGGAAGTAGCTCGCACCGATAAACGCGTACTTGATCGGGTTGATTGGCTGACCACTTGAGATCGTCTGTCGTATATGCCAGGCATAGATCACTAGATATACAATCAATACAACCCAGCTAGCTGCGAGGAGACCCTCGACAAACCCAACTGATATTGGAATATCCATCCTGTGCATCTCTCGGATCCACAGGAAACGAAACATCGGCGCGTGCACAAACATGAAGCCGTAAAGCACGAAATGCAGAGTGATATCGAAGCGACCAGTCGACGGCAGGCCAGCCCCTGCTTTGAAATCATAGACCCGAGACAGGCCGTGTTGCTGCATCACGCTGTGTTGGTGATCCCAAGCTGTGACGAGAAGTAGTAGTGTAATCGGGGCCCAGATCAGGCCCGCACCCGTCAAAATCAAAATCAGGAATGGCCCAACAATCAGCCGTTCCCTAAAGCGTTCCCAGACTTGAGGCATACCGTAGGAACGAACCCAACCGGCATAATGATGTGGAATCGTAATCCACAGGTTGATAGACGCAACGGCCACATACGGCAGCCAGCGCTGGAAACCCAGAGCAATTAGGACCGCCACGAAGGGGAGGCCCAGAAACCACACTAGGTCCGCTCGGCGACTCAGGATATAACCCGTTTTGAACATACCGATCAGGTACCAGCCTAAACTCGGAATAAA
>CAWVZF010000190.1:0-2108 GCA_963934665.1 uncultured bacterium
ACGTAGTCGGGGATCAGCTCTTCGGCGGTAAGGCCACATGGGGTGAACTTTTGCGTACGCTCGGATTCGCTCAGACACCTGGATTGCTGTTGCCCCTAGTTCTTATTCCAATATTACACGATCCCATCATCGTGCTCGTCCTGCTATGGAGTGCTGTCGCAGGCTTTATTGCAGTGCGTCAGGGACTCGATATCGGAAACATCAAGACACTATTCACGATTATCTTGGCAACAGGTGTGGTTGGCTTCATAGAATGGATCCAACAAGTGCGAATACTCAGCGATCTTCCTTGACTCCCTTCTAGAGTAGATCTCCGATGGAATTTGGCTGGAATCCATCGATGTGGGCCTCACCGGTTCCGTTTGGAATGGGGCATGAGAAGCCGGGACACTTCCGAGACATGGCGCGTACATGGTGGAAGAACCGAGATCAACTCGAGTACGCAACACGAATCCTGAAGGATGGCGTGTGCGATGGATGCGCACTGGGCACGACTGGAATCCACGATTTCACGCTTGATGGAGTGCATCTCTGTTCGATTCGACTGGAACTCCTACGTCTGAACACGATGGGTGCGCTTGACCCGAAGCATCTCAATGAGGTGGATTCTCTCGTTGAACTTTCGGGAGAAGATCTGCGGGAACTCGGTCGCATCCCGTTCCCGATGGTGCGGCGTAGGGGAGATCGAGGCTTCACTCGGCTTGGCTGGGATGAGGCGCTAGAGCTGATTGCGGATCGGGTCCGTAAGGTCGACCCGAAGCGACTCGCCTTCTATCTGACGTCTCGCGGAATAACGAACGAGGTGTACTACGGTGCTCAAAAAGTCGCTCGATTTTTGGGCACCAACAACATCGACAATTCCGCTCGCATCTGTCATGCACCAAGTACCACTGCACTAAAGCGCTCAATCGGATACGCCGCCTCTACGTGCTCATACAGTGACTGGATTGGGACTGATGTGCTTGTCTTCTTCGGGTCGCACGTAGCGAACAACCAACCTGTGGCAACGAAGTACATGTATCGAGCTAAGGAAAAAGGCACTCGCATAGTCGTTGTAAACTCGTTCCGTGAGCCTGCTATGGAGCGCTACTGGATCCCATCAATCTTCGACAGCGCGCTCTTCGGCTCTAAGCTTGCGGACGAATTTTTCCAGGTGCACCAGGGTGGGGACATCGCATTTCTTAATGGCGTGCTAAAGCACCTTATCGCACTAGGAACAGTTGATAGCGAGTTCATTGAAAAACAGACCGTTGGGTTCGACGACCTGAGGGTGTCGATTGAAAATCAGTCCTGGGAAGATTTGGAGCGATTTAGCGGTGTCGACCGGAGCGAGATGTTGGCTTTTGCAGAAATTATGGCATCGGCCCGTAACGCTGTTTTTATCTGGAGCATGGGCATTACCCAGCATCGCTTCGGAGTCGATAACGTCCAGGCGATCGTAAATCTAGCTCTATCTCGTGGGTTCCTCGGTCGAGAAAAGTGCGGGCTCATGCCGATTCGGGGGCACAGCGGTGTCCAGGGTGGAGCAGAGGTAGGAGCCGTCCCTTGGACATTTCCGGGAGGTCGTACAGTAGGTGAGGATGGCGCCTCTGAAATGTCGAGTTTATGGGGTTTTGATGTACCTGATTGGCGCGGACTATCAGCGGTAGAAACGGTGCACGCTGCTCATCAAGGTGAGATCGACGTGCTGTGGGCGATTGGTGGAGATTATCTAGGTACGCTTCCCGATCCAGAGTACTGTAGAGAGGCCCTCACTCGTGTACCACTCAGGGTGCATCAGGATATCGTTCTTGCCCATCAGATGTTTGTTGATCCTTCTGATACCGTAGTCCTCTTGCCTGCAACGACTAGGTATGAACAACCCGGCGGGGGCACAGAGACAGCGACAGAGCGCCGAATCTATTTCTCCCCTGAGATCCCAGGTCCCCGAATTGCAGAGGCACGCTCTGAATGGGAAGTACTCGTCGATCTTGCAAGCAGAGTTGATCCAGAACGTGCTCAACTCCTAGAACTCACTGATGGTCCAGCAGTCCGACGAGACATTGCTCGTGCTGTGCCATTTTACGCTGGTATCGAAGATCTTCGTGGTGCTGGGGATCAAGTGCAGT
>CAWVZF010000191.1:0-2078 GCA_963934665.1 uncultured bacterium
CAGATACGGCCACCTTCTACTTTGGCATCGAAGGGTGGGACGGTCATACCACCTATCCCTACTGTATCCAGATGTCCATTCAACAGAAGTGTCGGACCTTCACCTTCAAGCTTTCCGATCACATTGAAACGATTGGGACTAATCTCAGTAATCCGAGTGTCTAGCCCCCATAACTCAAGCCATTCCGAGACAAGGAATGCAGCCTCTCGCTCCCCGCTTCCACCCTCTTCTAGCTGCGGATTTACAGAAGGAGTCGAGACCAGGGAACAAGTAAGCGCAAGTGGATCACCATGTCTTGCTAATTCCAGTGTATCTGGGTTCAAGTTGCGTCAGGGTTTTGCCCGGAGCCACACCAATCCTAATACTCGTTCTGATTACTCAGATAGAGGAGGGCAAGCACCGGTAGTGGGTCTTGTTTTGGAATGAACCAGGATACGCAGCTAAAGATACTTCGGCGAATCGGGTCACCGGCCGGAATCCCTAGCCAGTTTTTCTACCAATAGCGAAGCCGGTGCTTTATTCGAAGTGAACCTTGTTTTTCTCTATGTAATTTTCCCACTCCACAGGCACGTCTGTATCAGGGAAAATTGCCTGAACGGGACACTCCGGCTCACATGCACCGCAGTCGATACACTCATCGGGATGAATGTAGAACTGGTCCTTACCTTCATAGATACAGTCGACCGGACAAACTTCAATGCAACTCGCGTCGTTCGTATCGATACATGGCTCAGCGATAATGTAGGTCATGGCTTCACACGTTTGTCGTATTTCATTCCAGTTATGAAGGCGGCAAAGGTTTAATGGAAGTCAGGGCTTCAAGCAACCTATCTTCAGCTGTCCGGGCTACTCCATTCCCGGTCACTGATACCAGCTCGGTGGTTCTCAAGTCTCGCTAGGGTAAAAAGCAAGTCTGAAAGACGGTTCAGGTAGGGTATAATGCCATCAATCACATCCTCTTGAGCTCCCAAACGCACAACTGCCCGCTCTGCACGCCGACAGATGGTGCGCGCCATATGTAGGGCTGCTGCTCCCTTTGAGCCACCCGGAAGGACGAATGCAGTTAATCCAGGCAGCTCATCGTCGGCCTTGTCGATCCAGGACTCAATCTCTCCAATGCGAGACTCGGTGAGAATCGGGACTTTGGGTTGAGGGCGCCGTTCAGTTGGAGGAGATGTAGCCAGATCAGCACCTATCACAAACAGGTCGTCCTGCACGGTCTCAATATGACCCCTGATCTCCTGTTGATTTACCCTTGATGCAGCCCATCCGAGTGCTGCATTTAACTCATCAACTGTCCCATAAGCTTCAACGCGTAAATCGCCTTTCGAGACACGTCCACCTCCAAAAAGTCCTGTGTCTCCAGTATCACCGGTGCGAGTGTAGATCTTCGGAGACATCAACGCAGCTTGGTCAATTTACGAATGTTCTGGGCCTTCTCTAGAAGTGAGGACGTCGCATCAGGTTTCTCCGGAATCAATAAATCTCGGATATCTAGAAGGATTTCAAGCTGCAGTTGATCCCGCTGATACTCTAAATCAAGCTGTTCCATAGCCTTACCGTCATCGGCATCCTCTGCCGCGGTGAATGCGCCTCGATAAACGTTTTCAAGACTCTTTAAGACCCGAACTCGGTTACGCATAGCTCCTCCTCAGGTAACCCTTATACGGACAGCATGAGCTGGGATCCCGGTCCTGACTCATAATGCCCCCTAACTGCCCCCCTTAATTCATCCCAGTAACCCGTGAAGTAATGGTCTGAATTCGGAATTCGCACCAGTCTAATATGCCCTCCGAGACCTGTGATCAACTCTGCTGCCTCCTCACCGGTACCGAACTCATCATGTTCACCCTGGACGACTAGCACTGGCTTTTCCATACCTGAAAGGAATGAGTAATCATAGAGTTCTAAATTGATTGGTAATCCCATTCCAAGGAGCCCCACTACACGGTTGTCCTCTGCTCCCACTCTCATGCCGACCAGTGAACCAAAAGAGAACCCCCCGACGATCAACGGTAATCCCGGATATTCGCCTTGTAGCCAATTGAGTGCATCAAGAACGTCATCTTCCTCACCGA
>CAWVZF010000192.1:0-2051 GCA_963934665.1 uncultured bacterium
TCCCACATCATGCGCTTGACTTGGTGGAGCCAAATGAGCGCTACTCGGCAGGACAATTCGCACGCGATGCACGTGTCTGGATGAGAGAGATTATCAAGCGCGACCGGGTACCGGTACTAGCAGGTGGTACTGGCTTCTTCCTCAGAGCGATCACAGAGCCAATTTTTGCTGAACCTCCAGTAGATTCAGCACGCCTCAAGACACTTCGTCGGTACTTAAGTAACCTTGACCACAGAGTACTTGCTGAATGGGTTGAAAAGTTGGATCCAGAGAGGGCCTCTTTGGCGATTGATGGTGGTCCTCAGCGTATGAGTCGCACTATTGAAGTGGCTTTGTTAACGGGCTGCCCTCTTTCCAGATGGCATAGAGAATCACCCCTTGATTCAGCCACACTTACCGGCCTCATAATCCAGCTTGACCTTTCTCGCGAAGAGATGGACAGGAGAATCAATGAGCGTGTGACATATATGGTAGAACAAGGCTTGGTCAGTGAGGTGCGCAGCCTGCTTGAAGCTGGCTATACTTTTGATGATCCGGGAATGACTGCAACCGGTTATCGTGAAATAGCACACTACTTAGAGGGTGATCAGACGCTTGAAGAAGCCATGGAAAATATACGCAAGAACACTCGACGTTATGCTAGAAGACAGCTTACCTGGTTCCGTAATCAGCTTCCGCCCTCAGTCCGCATAATTGATGCCACAGCCTCTGTAGATTCACAGGCCACGGCAGTGCTTGATGCGTGGACTGAGACTCGTGAACAGACAGGTCTTCAGATCCCAAGCGATGAGCCCAGCTTATGAAGATCGGAATTACCTGCTATCCGACTTATGGGGGATCTGGAGCTGTAGCTACACATCTCGGCCTTGAGCTGGCAGAGAGGGGGCACGAGGTACACTTCATATCATACGACCAGCCCTTCCGCTTGGCACATTTTCATGAACGTGTCTTCTTCCATGAAGTCGAAATGGAAGATTATCCCCTGTTCAAGCACCCTCCTTATGCATTGGCTCTAGCAGTCGCTTTGCACGACGCAGTTCGAAAACATGAACTTGACCTAGTTCATGTGCACTACGCGATACCACATGCTACGTCTGCCTGGGTGGCATGCGAGATGCTCGAAGGTGAGAGGGATCTGAAGATCGTGACGACATTACATGGCACCGATATCACACTAGTTGGTCTCCACCCTTCGTTCCAAGCCATCACACAGTTTTCGATTCTTCGCTCACATGGGTTAACGGCTGTTTCGGACTTTCTAAAGCGAGAGACTGTGCGTGACTTCTCGGTGCCAGAAAACCGTATTGAAGTAGTACCGAACTTTGTCGATACACGGATCTATCATCCGGGCCTCGAGCCTTGCCATCGGGCCACACTCGCCCCTGACGGTGAAAAAATTGTGATGCATATCTCGAACTTCCGACCTGTTAAGCGAGTGGAGGATGTTGTAGAGATATTCGCACGTGTTTTGGGAGAGATTCCATCCCGACTAGTCCTCGTAGGTGATGGGCCGGATCTTCCGCGAGCACGCGTAAAAGTCGAGGAACTAGGAATCCGTGACAGCGTCGTATTCCTTGGGGAGTATACACCTGTGCAAGAATTACTATCATGCTCCGACTTATTCCTCCTGCCCTCCGAGAGCGAATCGTTTGGGTTGGCTGCGTTAGAGGCAATGGCGTGTGGATCACCGGTAGTTGCTTCTCGCGTGGGTGGCTTGCCCGAGCTGATCATCAATAGAGAAACCGGATACTTATGTGAGGTTGGTAATATCGATGAGATGGCAGCTGCTAGCATCAAGATTTTGAGTGACGACAAGTACAGGAAGGAGCTATCCGATGCTGGACGCGCATTCGCGGTGAAGCATTTCTCCTCTGAACGCATTGTACCGCAATACGAAGAATATTATCGGAGAATCCTGGGATATCAGTCTTCATGACAGCTTTGGAAGCATTCGTGCTTGGGATACTTCAGGGGGCGACAGAATTCTTGCCCATCTCCAGCTCTGGCCACTTGGTCATGGCGCAAGCAGTTCTAGACATCGAGGTGCCCGG
>CAWVZF010000193.1:0-2033 GCA_963934665.1 uncultured bacterium
GGCTGTCGGCCATTCGCCCACATAATCGTGTTTCGTGTGGCTTGCTCTAGGTTGCTCATCTCCACTACGTAGGTGAAATCATTCTCTACTGAAGCGGCATCAGAATACGCATTGGACCAACTCGCTTCACCATATGTCGCTAGGAATGCGCGAACTTGGGCACGCCCGGCATATGCTGCCGTCCTGAGCGAGTCAATGCTGGCTCTATTAATCGCCTGACTGAATTGCTCTTCAGCACGCTTCAAGTAAACCAAACCATCCTCGAGTGGGCCTCCATTGATAACGGCTTCACACCAATTTTCACCCAAGACCCGGTTGGCATACCCCGCCCAGATGTTCGCCTGAGCCACCATGTCACCCTCAACAGCTGCACCTTCGAACAGAAGGATCGCTGTCTCAGCTATGAACCGTGCCTGTTGCGCATCTCCGAAGTGGCCGGAATAAGAGCCAGGCTGAATATGGCCACCCTGAGCAGCTACCGAATGACCATACGCCCCAGTCTGACCACCCGGCATAATCTCACGTGCAACAATCGCTCCGGTGTAGCCAATCCATCCTATCGCCTCATTTAGACGTCGTTGGGCACCATTTACGAGCCCTGACCGGGACTCTGGCTGAACCAGGAACTCATCTTGGATCGGCCCAGGGTTTGTGACTTCACAGCCCGTTCCAAGAATGAGCAATACAAAAGCCACTGCGAACCCCATCCTTCGGTTAGCCTTTTCTATATGTTGCTTACGCATGTTGGCTCTCCGCTCAGAACGTGATTCGTAGAGAGGCACGTAACACGATCGGCGCCGGTACGGTCTCTTCGAAATTGTAGCCCTGCTGACCGGATGCGTACGGATCGGCCTGCGCCTCAGGATCCATGTAGGGCATGTCCCTCATCCATAAGTAGGAGTTATTCAAGGCGAGCGTCAGCGTTGCGTTACTCACTTTCTCTGGGAATGCAAAATCCATCGGAATCGTGGCGCTAACGCTCCGAACCTTGAAGAAGTCTCCCTTCCATACGTAGCCCTCATACTCGCTCGGATCGCAGCGAGCTTTCCAGATAGCTGGGATGCCTGTCTTCAATTCGATCGAGTTCGCTGGGTCCACGTAGAATGGGAAGCAAAGAGGAGAGCGTACGCTTCGGGTAATTGACCAAACCGCCTCCGTCATGTAGAAGCCGCCTTTGTAGTCGCCTCTAGCAGAGAGCACGATGCCCTTGGGAAGCCGCACGGTCATGCTCGGACTTATGAACGTCGTGGGGAGATTTGGCCCGTAGTTGATCCGTTCGTAAACAGGGTCAGCAATTTCATCCGGGTTCGTGACAACCTCATTACGCACATTACGGAGCGTGCAGCCCTCATCACCGGTCGGTCCACAGTCCATACGGAGTTCGTTCGTCTCCGGAATCCCAAGTTCCAAGACCTTTGAATGGTTCGTTGAATAGTTGAGGCCGATGTCCAGACCCCAGCTAGCACCTTGGACGAGTGCAGCATCCAGATCCACCTCAAATCCAACGTTCTGGATCTTACCAATGTTGGTAAGGACGCTGTTCGTAAATCCGGTTGACGGAACCTGAGGAACGTTAAGCAGCGCGTCGTTTGTGATCTGTTCGTAATACGTGAAGCTCGTTTCAATCCGGTTGTCCCACCACGAGGCATCAATTCCGTATTCAAGTTCTTCTGTAACTTCCGGACCGACAGCCTCGTTCCCGACGTTCTCCGGCACAAAAGCTGGATTCCCCGCCAAACCCACTGGACTCCACGTCCGCACAGCGTCGAACGCTCCAGGTGCTCGACCTGAGCGCCCAAAAGCTGCTCGTAACTTCATTTCACCGACGTCGGGGTAAAAGGACTCGTCGGATAAGATCCAAGAAGCGCTGGCCTTTGGATAAACCTGTAGACCAAACCCCTTACCAAAGGCGCTGTTACCATCTACCCGCGTGCCGACTGTCAAAAAGTACTTGTCTGCGATGTCGAAAACATTTTGCAAAAAGAACCCTGAATTCCAGATCTTCTGTCGCACCTCAAATCCCTGGGTGATGG
>CAWVZF010000194.1:0-2029 GCA_963934665.1 uncultured bacterium
ATTTGGATCCCCCGTCTCAAAACCGCTCTTGATGAACAGCGATGGAATGCCGCGTCTTACAAAGCTGAAATGGTCACTCCGGATGAACAGGACCTGTTCGGGAATTGGGTCCGGCCCGATCGCTAGTCCGAGATGCTCTGATGCAGCACGGACCGGTGAAGCCAGGGTCGAGTGTTCCGCCCCATATGGAACAATGTCCCGTAGCGGATGAAAGAGGAACGGCATGTCCAAAGAGAAGCTCGCAACCAAGCTCGCCCCGGGCATCGTCGGATTCTCGACGAAATAGTCAGAGCCGAGCAACCCCCACTCTTCTGCCGTCGGGATCAAAAACAGAACTGACCGCCGAGGTTTTGTTTCTAGGCTCGCAAACGCCCGAGCGATCTCAAGGACAATCGATGTCCCCGAAGCATTGTCATGGGCACCATTGTAGATGGCATCCCCGTCTACCTCGACCCCGATCCCAAAGTGATCAACATGGGCTATGTACACGACGTGCTCGTCGCGAAGCACAGGGTCGCTTCCCTCAAGGCGTGCTATAACGTTCCAGCTATCAACCCTGCGGTGACTGCTCGTTGTACCGATCGAGACCCGTGTAGCTAGATCAAATGCCTGTGGTGTGCTTTCCGCTGCTGCGCTGAAAGCTTCTTCAATGGGCTGTGGTGCTCCCGCAAAAAGCGTGCGGGCCGCGGGGTGGTTGAGGGAGGCCGAGCCCAGGATCGCCAGATCACCTCGGTTGGGATTGCCGTCATCGTCGAGCCAAGCAAAGCTCCCGCGTTTTGAGCGCGCTAGATTGACCTCCCATCGGAACCTCGGATCCCCCGGGTAGGTGAAGCTGAGAATACCCACAGCGCCACGAGCTATGGCCTCACTCTGCTTCGTTGCCCCTGAGGAATAGTATGCTCTCTCATTACTGGGGAATGCTGGAGGTGCCCCAGTAAGATACGCCACGATTTTCCCTTCAACATCAATGTCGGCGTAGTCATCATAGCCAAGTCCGGGGGCACTGACTCCATACCCTACAAAAGCAACAGCGGCCTCGGAGACGCTCACGGTCTCCCGAAGAGGATCAGGGCTCAAGTAGAAATCCGCGCCGTATTCGAGTTCCTCAACACCGGAAGGCGAAGAGATCCGCATGCTGCTCCCTTCTTCGATCACAAGACTCTCACGAAGCGGGACAGGCTGTTGATACGTCCCATCAATACCCGCTGGATCCAACCCAAGGGCACTGAGAGATGTTTCCACATACTGGGCAGCTCCGCTGAAACCACGGGTTCCTGGGGCTCTCCCCTCAAGAGAATCATCCGCGAGCACCCGGATATGATGGTCGATCGCCTCAGGCCGAATCTCGTCCAGAGCCGCCTCGACACTAGGTGTGTCGAGCGCTACGGCTTCCGACTGTTGTTGGCTTCCGCAACCAGTGAGGAGGAGGAAAACCGGGATCTGCCACGCTATGGGAATGAATCGGTTCATGAAGACTGCCCCTCCTCTAAGAAAAATGCCGCCTGATTTTTTGAAATCATTCGTTCTTCGTTCTCTGGCCGGACCGGGAACGTTGGTAAATCAGGGTGAAACAACCCCTCAAGATCATTAGGAATCCCACCCAACCCCATACCTGTCCCGAGACTCCTTTGGGATCAGTAGCAAAACCCCAGGCCGTGGTTTCAGCAACCAGAAGACTTCCTAGACATATCAGGATGTAACCCGATCTGGTGGTCCCCTCATACCAAATTCTCTTCACTTCTCAACAGGGGTCGTAGGTAGCCGTCTCACCATACTCCAACCACTCACCACATTTCTCGTTGTCCTTGTAGGTCCCTTGATCCCTTACCTCACCGTTCTCGTGGTAACTCTCAAATGGTCCTTCCTGAACCCCATCCTTGTAAGTCGTCTTCTCCCACAACCGACCGTTGTCGAGGTATATCTCAACAGGTCCGTCTATCTCCCCGTCCTTGTAGGTCCCTCTAATTACCAACTGACCCCCTTCGTAGTACGTCTCAAATGGTCCGTCAGGTGGCCCACCACACCCCAC
>CAWVZF010000195.1:0-1958 GCA_963934665.1 uncultured bacterium
GAGTGATCCCGTACAGACCCTGTGCCCCGGATGGTCCGACACGGAAGCCCGTCATTACTTCATCAAAAATAAGTAAGGCTCCCCGTTCCGAGGTAAGTGATTGAAGACCCTCTAGAAAACCTTGAGTCGGGGGTATTAATCCCATATTTCCCGCCACTGGCTCTACAATCACAGCCGCTATGTTATCCTGATTTTCGTCAAAGACCTCAGCAACTGAATCCAAGTTGTTAAACTGTGCTACCAACGTGTCCTCAGCTGCGCCGGCAGGAACCCCGGGGGAATCTGGCAGGCTGAGTGTCGCCACCCCGGATCCCGCCCGAACGAGCATCGAGTCAGCATGACCGTGATAGCAGCCTTTAAACTTTAGAATCTTTGAGCGGTGTGTATAAGCGCGTGCAAGTCGGATTGCACTCATTACGGCTTCCGTTCCCGAACTCACCATCCGTACTCGCTCCACGCTTGGAACCGCCTTGCATATATGCTCAGCAAGTTTGACTTCGTCAGGGCAGGGGGCCCCGAAGCTTGTCCCCCGGCTCACTGCTCGCTCAACCTCTGACACGATCACCGGGTGTGCATGCCCAAGAATGATGGCTCCCCAGGACATCACTAAATCGAGGAACTGCCGCCCATCCACATCGATCAGATATGCACCCTCACCTCTTTCGAACGCCAGCGGTACACCCCCCACTGCCCCGAAGGCCCTAACCGGTGAATTCACTCCTCCTGGAATAACTCTGAGACCACGTTCATAAAGCGCCCTAGAACTACTAGCACCACCTCGACTCATAAGGTCTCCTGTAGAATATCGGAGTTATGGATAGCTCTTGCGGCACGCATCCCCGACCGGATCACGGCCTCAATACTAGCCCCATCGTACGCGGCACCAGCCAAGTGAAGACCTGGGAACTCTGTTAACCGCGCACGGAGGTCACTAATACGTTGGGTATGGCCCACCCGGTATACAGGAACAGACCAGCTGTGGACCCAGGTTTGAATTGGGGCGTCAGTGATCGCAAGACTTCCAGCCAATTCATCTTTGGCGATGGCTACAACTTCTTTTGGGCTTTCAAGTCCTCCGTCCGTGGCAGCGTCTGGTGCCACACGGATGAAACACCTGAGAAGCACCTGATTAGGAGGAGCCCTGTGCTCGAACTTTGCAGAGGACCATGTGCATGCCGATACACCATCGCCAATACCGTGACCATTGAGGTAACCATGCGCGTCTAACGAACGACTAACAGCTGAGTTGGGGTACGCTAGGTTTACGACAGTAGTTCGGGCCGAGGGAACCTCAGGCACTGATTCTTGAAGATCTGTCGGTTCGGAAAGCAAGTCCTTAACGGCGGATACAGGTGTGGCCATGACCACCGCATCACATCTCTCCTCCGCACCAGTATCCATCCGCACTACCCATTGTCCAGAATCTCGAGATATCCTTATCGCTCGGGTAGACATTTGGACATCATTTGCCCCCAAACTTCCCTGTAACCTTTCTGCAAGTGACGACATACCCTCGGAGAAAGTCAGAATCGGGGGACGCGCAGTATTGCTATCATTTTTTCGAGTCCCTCTCCCCCGGATCAGGCTACCACCATCGTCCTCTATCTGCACTAGAGGTGCTAGTGTCGCCTGAGCACTTAGTTCAGCCGGGTCACCACCAAATATACCTCCAAGGAGTGGCTCGTAGATTTCTCTATAAGCCCTAGCTCCTAGCCGACGCTGGATAAAGTTCTTAACACTTTCATCTTCACCCTTAACCCGCCTGGGCACGAAGGGTTCGAGCCTTACCCTTGCTCGACCCAAGAGCGATAGAGCTGGGTTTGACAGAAGCGAAGAGGGCCGCCCAACAGGACTCCCACCCTCAGCCAGGAAGGGCATAAGCCCACGATTGTCACGGCGATAGGCCCGAACTGAGCACTCAACTGCAGGAGTAATCTGATGAGCTAGTCCAAGTTCCT
>CAWVZF010000196.1:0-1957 GCA_963934665.1 uncultured bacterium
GTATGGACCCCGACACCCGTGGGTGGTAGCCATACGTGGGCATCGATCTCCGCAGGAGGAAACTTCAGCTGTGGCGTGACCACGTCCGGGGAGGGCTACTGCTGGGGGTATAACTATTGGCGTCAGTTGGGTGATGGTACGCGCACAAACCGTTCAGTTCCGACCGCTGTGAGTGGCGGGCATACCTGGGCATCAATATCCACCGGAAGATATCACTCCTGCGGAGTCACTACGTCCGGAGATGGCTATTGCTGGGGATATGGGAACTACGGTCGACTAGGGAACGGCAGTACGGCCCATCGTTCGGTTCCAACCTTAGTGAGTGGTGCTCATACATGGGCATCGATTGCTGCAGGAAACCGATACCACACGTGCGGAGTGACTACGTCCGGAGATGGCTATTGCTGGGGACGAAACAGGTACGGTCAGGTTGGTGATGGTGCGACGACCAATCGTTTGATCCCGACGGTGATTTCTGGAGAACACGTTTGGGAGTCAATATCCACAGGGGGGTACCACGCTTGTGGATTGACCGTGGGTGGTGGGGCCTATTGCTGGGGCCGGGATAACTATGGGCAGTTGGGCAATGGCTTAGCATTGGACAGTCGGATGCCGATCAAGATCTTCATGCCCAGTTAACTCGATACAAAGACCGGCTATCCCGCTGTGGGGCACAGAATGTACGACGCCTGCTCGGACTCATCAGCAGGGCAGAAAGCTAGAAAAAAGCTCCTTCGAGGCTACAGATGTACGAGGGTAGCAGGCCGATGCTTGTAAGCAGAGCGTATCTCCAGCTATAGCGTCAAAAAGCCTCTTCCAAATTAGGTTTACGCTCAATCTAGGATTGCTTAGCTTCTCGCGCTTGGATGAGAGTAGTTCTTGGGAATTGCTCTTCTATTCGAGGTCTCGAACAATCCTCCTGTGAGGATCGATGGTGGGCGTAGCTCAGTTGGTTAGAGCGCCGGGTTGTGGTCCCGGAGGTCGCCGGTTCAAATCCGGTCGTCCACCCTTTGCAGTAGTTGGGGAAAGCAGTCTGTAATATTGGTGGCCAAAGGCTGTTGACCCTCCTAGGAGGCAGGATTATCATTCCGTTCTCGCAGCGGGCGGCTGCTGGATTGCCGTCGCTGCGTTTTGCTCGCAGTGGAGTTCCCTATCTGCCGCTTCCGCGGCGCAAGAACACTCCTGCGTGAGCACATTTAGCTGATTGAAAACTGAGGTTTCGAGTGTGATTTGAGCGGGCCCAAAACGGTGGGCACTACGTCTCGCCGTGTTCGATCTTAGGGTCGATTGGGTCAACCAACGTAGATTTCGAACGTTAGATCAGAAGTATAGGTCGCGTTCGCTTAGAGCTGTTCAAGCTTTTTTTTAACGGAGAGTTTGATCCTGGCTCAGGACGAACGCTGGCGGCGTGCTTAATACATGCAAGTCGAACGAGGACCAGGGAGCTTGCTCCCTGTAACCGAGTGGCGGACGGGTGAGTAACACGTGATCAACCTGTCCTAGGGTGGGGGACAACCTGGGGAAACCCGGGCTAATACCGCATGATGTCTCGTTCTCGCATGGGAATGAGATCAAAGAGGGCCTCTGCTTGCAAGCTCTTGCCCAAGGAGGGGATCGCGACGTATCAGCTTGTTGGTGGGGTAACGGCCTACCAAGGCTATGACGCGTAGCGGGTCTGAGAGGATGACCCGTCACATTGGGACTGAGATACGGCCCAGACTCCTACGGGAGGCAGCAGTAGGGAATATTGCGCAATGGACGAAAGCCTGACGCAGCGACGCCGCGTGTGGGAGGAAGCCTTTCGGGGTGTAAACCACTGTCAGAGGGGAAGAATCTCGTCGGTCTGAATATGGCCGACGGTTGACGGTACCCTCAGAGGAAGCGCCGGCTAACTCCGTGCCAGCAGCCGCGGTAAGACGGAGGGCGCAAGCGTTGTTCGGAATTACTGGGCGTAAAG
>CAWVZF010000197.1:0-1930 GCA_963934665.1 uncultured bacterium
AGCGTTTTGCTGAACATTTCATGGAAGGTCGTCGCAGAAACGATCTACATCGGTTTGGTCTTATGAAATCAGTATTTGCAGCGCTGAATGGCGGTGCAGGGGATTCGGAACGTCCCGCAGCTGGGCGACCGACTAAGTGGTCGATGACTGATACTGAGCCGACGTATAACGCGAACATTAATAATGATCTTCTCCAGAGGTGCCTGCCTAAGACCTGACTTCTTAGTGGAGGGAAGGTATAGGGAGGAATAAGAGGGGATTGGCGCGGTCGCCGGCTTGGCGTGCCGCGCCAATTTCTTTTTTCTGCTTACAGTGAAGCTTATGAAGAGCAGACAATAAGTGGTGCGGGTTCAAGTTGCTGTGGTTCGTCCGCAGAGCAAAACGCCTGCTCTGGAGATAAGAAACCTCCAAGTTTTCTGGATGGCTGCTGCTGTGCTTATTGTTTCGAGCCCCTCGCTGGCTCATGGTCAGCAGGATCGAGTTGGTACAGCCTCAATCTCCGGGGTCGTGCTTGACCACGAAACGAATGATCCGTTGATAGGTGTAGAGATGAGCGTGGACGGAACTTCCGCTCTTTCGATCACGAACGAGCAGGGAGAATTCCACTTCGAAGAGGTTCTATCTGGATCGCTCATTCTCAGATCGCGCCGCCTAGGATATCAGGAAAGGACCGATTCTCTTTCAGTGCCTGAGGGTTCTTTGATCGATGTGACGGTCCGCTTATCCACTGAGCCTGTCGAACTTGAGGAACTGGTCGTGGAAGTCAGATCCCGACTGTTGGAGCAGCGAGGCTTCTATGAACGTCAACGCACCGGATATGGCGGGGTATTCATCGACAGGGAGACCATTGAGGACCGGAATCCTAACGTTTTAACGGACCTGTTTCGTACGATGTCAGGGCTGAGGGTTGTTTATGGTGGACTATTTGGACCAAAGGTATTTGTCAACCAAAACATCACCTTCTCGGATGGCGGACTTGGTTGTGAGCCCGGTCTAATGCTGGATGGAGTTCGCTCCACCATGAGAAGCTATGATTTTATAGATCCGGTGGAGGTAGAAGGCCTGGAAGTGTACGCAGGTGGCGGAGCGCCTGGGGGCTTTAGCGATCCATGTGGTACCATAGCAATATGGACCAGGATACAGGTCAGAAGGCGCTAGAGCGTTCTCAGGAAAAGCAAAACACTTTGTTGTAACTCGGGAGTGAGATTCTGGAATCTATAGCGTGCAGATTCTGCTTCTCCTCCGTGCATCAGGATTGCATCCCTTACACTCCGAGCCCTTCCATCGTGCAGGAACTCCGACCGCAAATATAAGCCTACCAGTCTTGTAGTTCTCCACTCGGATGGACTAGCACCTGGTGCACAGATGCTAGCTAACTCCGGCCCCATATCATGCAAGAGCAGGTCTGAATAGATACGGAAACGCTTGCGATTGAGGGCGGCAGATTGATGGTTTCCAGTGACCAATGTGGGGGTATGGCAAGTCGCACAGCCTATGTTCCCGAAGATTTGTCTACCCTCTTCGCTTGCTGCCTGGTCTTCGGGGTCATCTAGCGAACGATGTGGCGGCTGAGCAAGAAAACCAATGTAGGCACTGAGTAGGGTTAGGTCTGATGTTTGTATCTCTGGGTCTGGGGCTGGATCACTTCCTTCCGCAAGCGGGAGTCCATTGGGCATCTCTTCAGTGGGATGGTCAGGCGTAGTAAGACCCATTTCTCCACGGATCGCGTTTTCTATGAATTCACTCAGGGTAGCATGCTGTGCCTTGATCCCGAATCGGCCTAATGACCCATCAGCCCCGAGCCCGGGCCGTCCAGAAATCCCGTCACCATCCTGATCATCCGGATCCGCTCGGGTCAGGATATCATCATCATCGATCGCCTCTACAAGACCGATTCCGTAGAGTGCAGGTGCGCGGAGTTCCGTTACGG
>CAWVZF010000198.1:0-1892 GCA_963934665.1 uncultured bacterium
ATATCGAGATACTCGATGAGTTCAGTTTTCGAGAGTGGAAGATCAGCAAGCTGAGGATTTAGGTCAGTCAACTGCTTGCGCTCGCTAAAGTCCCCGTTAGCGGCCCAAATCTCATCCGGACGATTACCGTCAGACATCCGATAGATGACCGTACTTCCATCATCCGAGAAGCTAAAGGAGCGGTAAAGATTTTCATCGAGCATCATGGTTTCAACGGTGCCTGACTGAAGATCAAGGCGCTTCAAGCCTCGTTGCCATTCGTCACTAGCGGAGTAGGTGAAGTAGATGTAACGACCGTCTTCACTCCATGATTGGACGGATCGGGAGGGACGTAATTCCTCGTCCTCTTCGAGCGGCAAAACAAGCTCAAGGCCACCGTCATTTGGGGAAAGAATATGCCATCCCGTCTGAGAACTCATGAGAATACCCTGGTCGTCAGGGCTCCATCTCATCGGCGAGAAACTCATCTTGGTAGAATCGTCTTCAGACACGGAACCACGATGTTGCTCGGTAAGATTGGCTGCACTGTCCTCTTCGAGCTTTCTCAGGAAAACGTTTCCTTCCTCAGCGTACACAAAAGCGTCTCCAGCCGTGTTCCAGTTTGGGTTCACCCGACGCTCGCTTGCAGCTACGATCGATTCCGGAGCTGACCCGTCGAGCACCAGTTTGAGGATTTCATACTCCGTGCCCTCATTTCTCTCGTAAGCTGTTTTTTGAGGTTTGACGGCAGTATAGGTCACGAAGTCTCCAGATTCCCCAAAACGGAGGCCCTGGACGTCAGCCTCGGGTAGGATTTCCTCGACCAACCCACTGCTGACGTTTACAAGCGCAGCTACCTGTCGGTTAGCGAGATTTCTGACTCTGTCCCAAGCCAGAAAATCATTTCGTGAGTCTTGGACAACGACTGGGCCAGAGGTCATTACAGCAAACGCCTGTTGTGCCTCTTCTGCCCAAGCTTCCGGCCTTAGTGAGAGAAGAACAGACGATCCATCCGGGGCCCAAATAAGAGGTGAGTTAGATGATATCTCTTTGGCAGTGCGAAGGCTGACGGATCTCGTGTTCCCAGACTCAATGTCGTACACCCTAAGCTGGTACTGGCCTCCCACCATCAAGAAATACCCAAGCTGAGTGTCGTCAGGAGACCATGTAAGTCCCCTAACCTGCACCGGGTCACCAAATAGCCAGTCCTGATCGCCAGATGTGGTTTCGATGAGGAGTACACGTGTGCTTGCAGGACTTACGTAGGTCGGATCTCCGAAACGCATATGATCAACATCGGTGCGGTCTCGGCGAGATTGCACGGTGACTGCCAACCACCGGCCATCAGAGGTGGCATCCGCAACGCTTCCCGACATCACGTCCAGCGCCGTATTGGGTGTGAGCAGGTTGCCCTGCTGTGCAGGGACTAAATCGCCCGCTGCAAATACAAGTATGAGCGCGATAAAAACAGACGGTTTGAACATCATTCGTGTCTCCTGCTTAAAATCTTGAGTACAGCATCAGACCAACTTTTTTAGATCGTGCCTAACCACCTGGGCTGCGCCTCGGCGGTCGACATTGAGGCCATCGTCCAGGCTGACCAGTCCGCGGATTTGTGGGCAAGACCCGAGTATCTGAAGACACTCGCTCTGGATCCTCAGACGCCTGATACGCAAGCATTGCAGCAAGAGTCGCGTTATTCCGGAGGTCTGCAAAAACGATCTTGTCGAATGTGTCCCGGTTGGTATGCCATGTGTATTGTCGATAATCCGGATAGTTCGACTGCAGGCGGAACCCCGGAGCAGGCTTACAGATAAAAGACATGTGGTCACTTCCACCAGTCTCCGGTATCCCGGGGATATCTAATTCTATATGACCCGTAATCTCCACTGGGATTTTTGAAAACCATCTCC
>CAWVZF010000199.1:0-1873 GCA_963934665.1 uncultured bacterium
CCCTTAGCCCTCTTTGCCGCCTTCTTTCTCATATTTTGGTCGAGAACCGTTTTCCGGAGTCGGATGGCATCGGGTGTGATTTCAAGCAACTCGTCATCCTCAATGAACTCGAGCGCCATCTCCAGCGTAATCTTCCTAGGAGGCTCTAGCTTGATGCTCTCATCCGAACCGGCTGCTCTCATGTTCGTGAGTTTCTTTTCCTTGCCAACGTTTACATCGAGGTCGCCCGTTCTGGCATTTTCTCCAACAATCATCCCACCGTAAACTTCTTCACCAGGCGCTACAAAGAGAGTGCCTCTTTCTTGAAGATTTTGCAGTGCGAATCCGACTGCTCTGCCAACCCGATCGGCAACGAGCACGCCGCGCCCTCGACCGGTGAGCACTCCGGCCCACGGACCCCAAGAGTGGAACTGATGATGAAGAACACCCTCTCCGCGAGTGTCAGTGAGAAACTCTGACCGGTAGCCGACAAGTCCACGAGCGGGAACGCGAAAGCTTAATCTAGTCGTTCCCGAGTCACCCATCGGTCGCAAATCAGTCATCTCTCCTTTCCTGGATCCCAGCTTCTCTATCACAGTGCCAACTATCTCCGAAGGCACCTCAATTAGTGCCTCCTCGTAAGGCTCCTGTAATCCTCCATCAACACCCGTCCGGGTTATCACCCTAGGTCGAGAAACCTGAAACTCATAACCCTCCCGTCTCATTGTCTCGATGAGTATGGATAGGTGAAGCTCGCCACGCCCACTTACCGTCAGTGTCTCGGGCTGTGCCGTATCTTCAACGCGCAGGGCCACGTTCTGTTCGAGTTCTCTATAGAGTCGCTCACGAAGGTGGCGGGTTGTCACGAACTTGCCGGACTGTCCCGCAAACGGCGAGTTATTGACGCTAAAGTCCATGGACAAGGTAGGCTCTTCGACTGCGATCCCGAGCAAACGCTCCTGATGTTCGGGATCACTCAATGTCTTCCCAATCTCCACACCCTCAATCCCAGTGAGCGCGACGATATCACCTGCGTTCGCCTCATCAACCTCTATGCGTTCTAGGCCACTAAATGTGTAGAGCTTAGCAACCTTAGCTTCTTCAGCCCCAGTCACATCGTCGACCATGCCAGGGCTACCAAGATCAAGGAGGGCAACACGCTGGCCGACACGCACCTGCCCCCTCTCTATGCGCCCGATAGCAATCCGGCCCACATAGGAAGAGTGATCAAGCGTTGAGACGAGCATCTGAAACGGACCTGTGGAATCGACCTCCGGTTCCGGAAAGTGCGATACAATTCCATCAAATAGTGGCTCTAAGTCTCCTCCACTTAGCTCTGGGGTATCTCCTGCCCAACCGTCACGCCCTACAGCATAGAGAAATGGCGAATCAAGCTGCCGTTCTGTTGCTTCCAAATCCATGAAAAGCTCTAGTACTTCATCATGCACCTCGGCCGGACGAGCATCCCCGCGGTCGATCTTGTTGATCACCACGAGTGACAGGAGGTCAAGCTCTAGGGCTTTTCTCATGACAAAACGAGTCTGAGGCATAGGCCCTTCTGCTGCATCTACAAGCAGGACGACACCGTCGACCATTCTGAGGATCCGCTCTACTTCACCCCCAAAGTCGGCATGCCCCGGGGTATCAACAATGTTGATCTTCACGTCATTCCAATACACTGCAGTGTTCTTAGCAAGAATTGTGATCCCTCGCTCGCGCTCTAAGGGATTCGAATCCAAAACGCGTTCCTGCACCTGTTGATTGTCACGAAAGACTCCGGCTTGCCGAAACATCTGATCGACCAGAGTGGTCTTTCCGTGATCAACGTGCGCGATTATAGCAATATTACGAATGGGCATTGTTCGGGCGGTCCCCGGCGACCGAGACGCTGAAA
>CAWVZF010000200.1:0-1864 GCA_963934665.1 uncultured bacterium
GACGAACCATCGCTGTCGGAATCTGGCGGAGCTTTAGCGCCCGATAATATTGCTCGGTTTGCTCCATGGGTGTGCGCAAATCCCGTTCCCCAGTCATGAGCATAGTAGGTGTTGTAACATTGCCCACGTACATGAGCGGCGAGCGTTGCAGATGTTCTGAGGGGTCCTCCCAGAAATGTTTCTCGAAATCAAAATACCAGCTTGACCCATCCGTAGTGCCGACAAAACTCATCCAGTTTGTCACCGGCGCCTTCGCAACAGCGGCCGTGAAGCGATCTGTATGCCCAACGATCCAGGACGTCAGCACGCCACCACCCGAGCCTCCATAAACAAAGAGGTTCCTCTCGTCGATATATCCTCGGGCTATCAATGAATCGACCCCAATCATAAGGTCATCATAGTCCATGGACGGATAGGCATAGTTGATCTCATTGCCAAACTCCGATCCATAACCTGAACTGCCCCTTGGGTTGGTATAGAGAACGACGTAATCATTCGCTGCGTGATCTTGATTCTTGAAGTCGAACCCAGAGTTATACATCGAGTGCGGGCCGCCATGGATTCGTAAGATCAATGGATACTTCTTTGAGCTATCAAAACCTGGTGGCTTGTTGATCCAACCTTGGATGTCGAGTCCGTCGACTGACTTGTACCAAATCTCTTCGACCTCACCCAATTCTACCTGAGACAGCACTGCCTCATTCGTGCCCTTGAGGCTATGGATTTCGCTAGGGTTCTGAACCGAATAGGCCACCAGGCTCCCAGGTTCATAATACGAAGTCCGGATCCCAACTGCGGATCCATTATCCGCTATATCTGTTGTTGAGAGCATGTGGTTGCCCTCGGTGACACTACGTGGTTCTCCATTGATAGGAACGAACCAGAGGTTTGAAGTCCCCTTCATTGAAGCCGTGAAATAAAGACCACTTCCATCAGCGGCCCACGTCACGTTGCCAATGCCTCCCATCTCACGGGCGATGACCCGGGATCCGGAGCCATTTGAGTTCATTACATAGAGTTCTCGCTCCGTATAAGTATCGGTCGTGAACTCATTGCCCTGATATGCTATCAAACTACCATCTGGTGAAGGCAGGGGGCTGGTTTCACTTCCACGTCGATTTGTCATTTGTCGAATGGCACCCGATGCCACATCGACAGAGTAGAGAGCAGACTCGCGATACTGATATTCAGCGTCCTCAACCCTGAGACCTGAGAACAAAATGCTCTGACCGTCCGGCATCCATTGCGGTGAGCCATGGTCGAAGTTTCCGCTGGTCACTCGTCGAGCCGTACCTCCAGAAGCAGAAACCACATAGATGTGACGTGAACCCACAGTGGACCACCCAGAACCGTCGCGCCTGTAATTAAGCTTCTCTACGATCCTCGGAGGTGCAGTCCAGTCAGCACCTTCAGGACGTTGTGGCATTGCAATCTGCCATGCTGGATCCATCGGAGCTTCATCTAACACGTTAAACGCAAGCCAATTACCGTCTGAGGACCACTGGATGCTCGATGGTGATTCTGTCATCCTCGTCACCTGTGACACAGCACCTTCTGCGTCCATCCAACGAACGAAGATCTGTGCACCCTGAGGTTCACCCTGTCTTACGAAAGCCACTCTGGTTCCGTCTGGAGACCAGGCTGGTGAACTACCCTCTAACAAGAAACGATTCCGGCTGCCATCAGCGTCCATGATCCAAACTTCAGACGCGTGTCTATCATTGACTTTATCAATCCATTCACGGACATACACCAACTGGGTGGCATCCGGTGAGAGTTGCGGATTTTGGACAAACTCCCAATCGAGATAATGGTCGACCTTGAGACGCGAAGAACCCTCTTGGGCCTGTGCTTCGAGACCACC
>CAWVZF010000201.1:0-1857 GCA_963934665.1 uncultured bacterium
ATTTCCTCCATCTCAATCTGAATCAGCGCGATCCGGTATAAAGCATCCGGCACCTTGGTAGCTGTTGGGAAACGAGATTGAATTTCTCCGAATGCTTCCAGAGCAGCATCATAGTCTTCCTGCTGATAAAGAATATCAGCGAGAGAGAAGTGAGCTTCAGGCGCAAGTGCGTGATTAGGATAGCTTTCCACGAATTGTTGGAATGCCATCCGCGCTGTATTAAGCGAACCTCGGCCAAACTGCTCTGCCGCTGTCCGGTAGAGTTGATCTGCATCTCCTGTAACTCCCCCGATCATGCCTGTAGAATCACCGAGGGGAGAAGCAGCGGTAACTGACCCGCTCCGCAGATTCGTAACCTGTCCTCGAATACCCACTATGGCACGCTGATTCTCGCCAGCCAGCACTTCCAGGGTCGCTAAACTTTCTCCGATTTCTCTCAATTGCTGTGAAATCTCACCGCGGAAATCAAATAGCTGAATAGATTGGCCGCGTAAGGTGTCTCGGGTCGAGTTTGCCTCAATCTGCAATTGGGTGATCAGTGCAGCTTGCCGCTCTGCAAGCACCCGCAATTCAGCTTGCAATTCAACCTGAAGATCTCGGATATCGCTCTTAGTAGCGCAACCCGCGAGTACTAGGATAGCAGCGACCAGAACGGGGACGCGGAGTACCACCACAGATAGTGCCGAACCTCTCATCATATCACGAACTCCCCCCCCGGCTCACCCGGGGGAGGAGTCCCGCAAAGGTCACGCTGTCAGTTACCTGGGTTGATAGCGTTTGCACCAGCGGTAATCACAAACTGGCCACGACGGTTACGAGACCAAGCGGATTCATCTGAGCCCGACTCGAGCGGACGTTCCTCACCGAAGGAAACGACGCTGAATCGACTCTCTGAGAGTCCAAATCCAGTCAGGAAATCCCGAACAGCCACTGCTCGGCGATTCCCTAGAGCTAAATTGTACTCGGTCGAGCCACGATCGTCGGCATGCCCTTCGATACGCAATTGTACCTGCGGGCTAGCCCGCAGAATATCAACCTTCGCGCGCAATGCCGAAGCCGCATCATCACGAATTTCGGACATGTCATAATCGAAGAAGACCATCTGTTGCAGTGTCTGCGAAGCCGCTTGTCTTGCTCTCTCGCGGGCTGCTTCCTCCGCGCGACGGGCTGCCTCTTCTGCAGCTAGGCGGCGAGCTTCCTCTTCAGCCTCTCGGACTGAGTCTTGATAGGCGCGAAGTGAATCCATATCCGGCCCCGGTGGTGCTGGAGGCGGTGGGGGTGGGTCACCACCACAAGATCCGACTACAAGTGTAGCAGCTGTAACAGCAATAAAGAAACGACGTACGATCATCCCTACTCCCGGGTTGAACGAACTATTTTACGCTCATCTAGGCGTATTGACACAGGCCTAGCACATTAACCAAGCTAACGTGCTTCGTGATCATGAAAAGACCCTCTGCTATCTAGGCAAAAACACGAGCGAACGCAACGCTTTAGTTATGAAGCGTGTGTTCGCTCGATCTAAGCCGTAGCATGCGTCCCATAGTTGGACGATTAACGCGATGTACTCAATGCAGGAGACCATTCCGGTAACCCGACCCGTCGCCCTGCCAGAAGTGGCCTCAGGCGGCCAGTTGCAACGTCAACCACAAAAAGGCCGAACCCCCACCTACGCTCTCCAACAAAGGCAAGATGTCTCCCGTCCGGTGCCCAGCTTGGGTCTTCGTTGTTCCCTTCCCAAGTGAGTTGGTTGAGCCTCCGTCCATCATTCGACACGCTTGCTACAAGTATGTGGTAGGTGCCCCGACTAATCGAACCGTGAAAAGCCACCATATCACCTACGGGCGACCAATCCGG
>CAWVZF010000202.1:0-1807 GCA_963934665.1 uncultured bacterium
CTCTCGGTCATGATCGGCGCTGTAGTTGGTTTTGGCTTGGTCTACTACCTCAATGTGCTCGAACTCTTGGTTGAGCCTGTGCGTCGGGCGTACGACAATCCAAACCTAAAGCTGATCTATCTGTCACCATCTGACTCATTCTTCGTTACACTCAGGCTAGCTATTTATGCGGGACTGCTCATGGCCTTCCCATTCCTAGCTTACCATATGTGGGCGTTCCTCTCTCCTGCTCTCAAGCCTCAGGAGCGACGGGTAATCATACCTCCGCTGTATGGAGGTCTTGTTCTCTTCGCAGCAGGTGTCT
The DNA here is from genome assembly GCA_963934665.1 of uncultured bacterium. GTDB lineage: Bacteria > Gemmatimonadota > Gemmatimonadetes > Longimicrobiales > Gaopeijiaceae > UBA1142. The sequence continues at coordinate 305 of CAWVZF010000202.1, forward strand.
CTTTAGCATATTGGATAGCCTTACCTGTGACTCTTGAGTTCTTCCAGAGATTCCAGACCGAGTCACTTCAGGCAAATCTTGAGATCAATGCTACGCTAGGATTCATTGTGAAGATGCTCATGGCATTCGGTTTCGTCTTCGAGTTGCCAATTGTAATTATGATTTTGAGTTGGATGGGGATTGTCACTCCTGAGTTCCTTCGTGCGAAACGAAGACATGCGATCGTTCTTATAACTGTTCTCGCGAGCTTTATTACTCCAGGTGATGTAATTGTACTGACATTCATGATGATGGTGCCCTTAATCCTTCTATATGAAGTCGGCATCTTCCTATCTGTAGGCATTTACCGGAGGAAAGCACAGAGGGAGCAGGACTTCGAAACAGATACCACTCCACCTACTGGATCTGTAGAAACGCAGTGACACCCGCGCGGTTGGTGAGCCAGACACTCTGGATCATAGGGTTCACTGCTATGGGTGCGTTCAGTTCTGCAAGTGCCCAGGAACAGGTAGACTCGACACGCCTTCGTGTAATTCAACGGCTTGAGCGACTCGCTCGAGCGCCTGGCTTCGACAGTATCCTGTTTGTACAAGACTCTATCCGGATTGCCGAAATTGAAGCTGGCCGGGGTTTCGGTGGAGGAGTAAGCACGGATTCGGTTGTGGTTGAACTAATGGAGCTGCCTGGCTTTACCGTGACGGAGTACGATGGTGGTGCAGCCACTTTTGAGGCAGCCGAACGTGTTCTAACACTCATTGCTCCGGATGGTGGGAGGGCACGGGTGAGCAGCGAAGGGATGGGTGTCGAAGCAGATACATCAATCCTCTATAACGAAGAGACAGGACGACTCCAGACTGAAGGGCAATCCACTTTTACCCCAGACACAGGTGACCCTATTGAGTCTACGTCCCTAATTTTCGACATAAGTGAGGAGCGCGGCTCAGCATTCGGCGCCGAAACATCATACAGTGAAGGTGGAGCGAACTGGTTAGTCACCGGAGACATGCCGTTCGCGGCAGCGGATTCCTCCTTTATGTCACATGCTCGCTTCACATCATGCGATTTGGAGGAGCCACACTACCATTTTGAGACTGATGAGATCAAGATCATCGGGGGAAACGTGCTGGTTGCTCGTCCTGTTCGCTTGTACTTCGCGGATGTTCCAGTGGCCTGGCTGCCTTTTGTGGCACAGAGTTTATCACAGGGTCGCTCATCAGGTATTTTGACCCCTCGGTTTAGCGTAAACGATATCGTTCGGACGTCTGGTCGGTATCGCCGAAGAGTCAGTAACATTGGTTTCTATTGGGCTATGAGTGACTACTCAGACGCGCTGATGGCTCTCGACTGGTTTAGTCAGAATTTTGTTAGCGTGACCAGTTCACTGAGATATAGCTTCAACAGTCAGTTTCTCGATGGGGATTTGACTTTTCGCCGCTATTGGCGTGCTAATGGATCGACTGAACTAGCGCTGGACACTCGACACAATTGGGACCTTGATGAACG
>CAWVZF010000203.1:0-1805 GCA_963934665.1 uncultured bacterium
GCCCGGGTATGGGGCCAATCTGTGTTAATGCGAAGCTAGCTCCATACCTCCCAGGCCATCCAATCCACCAGGTTGGGGGTGAAAAGGCGATCGGTCCGGTTTCATCAGCCGCTTGGGGAAGTGCGAGCATTCTGACGATATCGTGGGCATATATTTCGATGTTGGGCTCCGAAGGAGTACGACATGCGTCGGAGTTGGCGATCCTTGGTGCCAACTACATGGCAAAGCGCATAGAGCCTTATTTCGAAGTCTTATATAGAGGTGAGCATGGTTTGGTAGCGCACGAGTTCATTATTGATCTGAGGCCACTCAAGCGAGAGACAGGTATAACTGAAGAGGATGTGGCAAAGAGGTTAATTGATTATGGGTTCCATGCACCCACTGTGTCTTTCCCAGTGATTGGCACGATCATGATTGAACCCACAGAGAGTGAGCCAAAGCAGGAACTCGATCGGCTAGTGGATGCACTGATCTCGATTCGTGAGGAGATCCGAGAAGTGGAGATAGAGGTCGCGGATCCGATTGATAACCCACTGAAGAACGCACCCCATACCGCTCCGATGGTCACCGCGGACGATTGGGGTCACGCCTATTCTCGCTCGAAGGCAGCATACCCGGCCGCCTGGACGCGGGATTTCAAGTTCTGGCCGTATGTAAGACGTGTGGATAATGCGTACGGAGATCGAAATCTTATGTGCGCGTGCCCACCGATTGATCATTATGAGGATGGTGCTGCAGACTAGGGGCACTGTTATTAGGTAGTCATCGTAAAATGCAACCTGTCGCTTGTTTCGTCGAAACACGTGCCCTGGTCTGATTGGCATGCATCTTCTGATGCGTTATTCAGGATGGACCTTCACCCATTTAGAACTTTGATGCCACGAGGAGTCATATGGCGACACTAACCTTCATCGGTCACTCAACCTTCACACTACAGACGGACCATGGTGCCAAGTTAGTGATTGACCCCTTCCTTACGGATAATCCCGTAACTGAAGTCACCCCGGAAGATCTCGAAGCCGACTTCATTTTGGTCACACATGGTCATCATGATCATGTGGGTGACCTGATTCCATTGGCTAGCCAGACAGGCGCAACCATTATCGCGTCCTATGAAATTGCCAGCTATATGGAGCAGAAGCATGGATGCCCCGTGAGTCCCCACCATATCGGTGGTGGAGTCAGCTATCCATTTGGCTATGTGAAGATGACCTCGGCCTTGCATGGCGGAAAACTTGATCTTCCAGGTGCTGAAGGATTTACAACAGTACCTGGCGCGTTCTTGATCAATTTGGGTGAAGGCCAGCGCTTTTATTATGCTGGCGACACAGGCTTATCGATTGAAATGCAACTCCTCAAGGGGAAGGTAGATGTAGCGGCCCTACCGATTGGGGATCGGTTCACCATGGGTCCAAGTGATGCGGTGACTGCAGTCGAATTCATCGAACCTTCTGTTGTGATCCCGTTTCACTATGACACTTGGCCTGAGATCGAACAGGACGTTAGTGCCTTTGTTGATGCTGTTGGTGGCCTAGCCGATGTCCAGGTGATGCAACCAGGAGCCGTGTTCGAGTTCTAGAGTGACAGGCAAACTCATGAGTTCTGGTCTCAAATGGCGTGTCATACGGGATGGTCCGTGCACAGGGTCACAGAACATGGCGCTCGACCATGCGCTTGCCGTTTGCGCCCAGGAGAGCCAGGGGGTATTGCGCCTCTACTCTTGGATGGAGGCGACAGTCTCTTTGGGTAGAAACGAACCTGCCAGAGACTTGTATGACCGAGCCAACGCAGCTGATCAGGGGATC
>CAWVZF010000204.1:0-1800 GCA_963934665.1 uncultured bacterium
TCGAATGGGGGATCCAGGCGCCAAAGGGGTGCTAGAATAAGCTAATTCTCTAGCAGCGCAGGTGCTTTTATGCCCGTGCGTCCTCCTTTCTGTCCTCGCGCACCCCACGTACCACCAATATGATCAAGTGGACTGAACAGATCTTCATAAACCACCCTATGTGGCACTGAGGCAAGCAACATGAAGCGTTTCGCTGGCATTCTAATCGTTCTCGCCGTCCTAGCTCCGGGCTATGTGACTGCCCAACAGCAGGAATCCTATGACTACTGGCGTTCTCAGAGGGATATGGTCCGCTATGGTCAGCAGGCGATCTTCATGTGCAATGGTCTCTTCACGTCCAACCGCACAATCGACCAAGTATTTGAACAAGAACTAGCGTATTTGGATCAGCCTGTCGGGACCCCTGACGGTGGCGACTATGAAATTGATCGAGCCCGCCGAGCGGTAGCGATCGGTGCTCCTGGAGGAACGCCAGTGATGCGTGCTGCCTTCAGAGAGGGTCTTGGATGCGTAATCCTGGCACCAGATCAGACATTCGAGGATATCGAAAGCCTGCCGATACTAGATACTCCACTTCTGGAGGGTGATCCAGATCAGATTCCATGGCCCGACGGTGACCTGATCGAGAACCAAAACCTCTTACCGAATGTGAATGCGGCGATTCTTGAGGATGCATCGAACTGGGCCTTTGAGCGTACATCACCCGAGCAGGTGACGCTTAGTCTCATTGTGGTACATAATGGGAAAATCATTCATGAGCGTTACGCGCCTGGGTTTGATATTTCTACCCGGACAAGGACATGGTCTACTGCGAAAAGCATCGCGGTGACGTTGATTGGGATGCTTGCGGACCAAGGAAAACTTGCGCTTGATCAACCCTTAGGCTTTGACTGGTTCCCTCGTGCCCAGTCACCAGACACAGATCCACGTAACGCGATAACGCTCCGAAATGTCCTGAATATGTCTAGTGGCCTGCACACAGTGGATAATGGTGGCCTGGAGTATGCGACTGGTTCAGGAATGTCCTACTGGGCAGGTGCGAGTTCCGTACGAGGTGCATTGAGTCGAGCGCTCATCCGTAAACCCGACACGATGTGGGACTACGAAAACTATGATACTCTGCTCGGTGTCTACGCTATGAAGCTAGCGATTGGGGACGATCAGAAATACTTGGAGTTTCCGCGCTCGGCGCTGTTCGACCGGATTGGGATGAGGAATACGCTCCTGAGTGTAGACCGTTTTGGGGACTTTGTTCTGAGTAGTCAGGTCTACACGAATGCACGTGACTTGGCACGCTTCGGGATGCTGTACTTGCAGGGTGGTACATGGCATGGTGAACGCCTTCTCTCTGAGGACTGGATTAACTTTGTCCGCACTCCCGCAGCGGCGACCGTTGGTCGCGGTGGCCAGTACGGTGGTCAGTGGTGGCTTGTTCCTGAGGGTCGCGACGACGTTCCAGTGGACGCGTATTCTACTGCCGGGAATCGCGGTCAGTACGTTGTAGTTGTTCCATCACATGACCTGGTTATCGTGCGGAGAGGTCTCGACTACGGTCGCCAGGGTTTCAACCGATGGGACCTGACTAGGGAAGTGCTTAAGGCAATAGGAACTGTCTCAGACAGCAGGTAAGAAAGGCGATAATACCACTTGTGAACCTCGGGTTCGGGATAGTGTAGACAATTGACCGTGTCTAAGTCCTGCGCTTTTCCGGTCCAATTGGATAAGTTCTTCACCGCTGCAACCCCTTTATTCCGAGTTTAGGCTGGTACCTGATCGGTATGTTCAAAACGGGTTATATCC
>CAWVZF010000205.1:0-1781 GCA_963934665.1 uncultured bacterium
ATATCATGACTAGTGACCACAATTGGCAATTCATAGGCAAAGCTACAGAGACTGCACCTCCGATGATGGTTCCCAGGGGTAAGGTCACTGGTGGTTCAAGCGCCATCAATGGACAGGTATTTCTCCGGGGGGTGCCAGAGGATTACGATTCATGGGCGTCTATGGGGAATGACGAATGGGCGTTCCAAAACCTCATCCATTACTTCCGAAAAGTTGAATCGGACACAGATTTCCCTGACGACGATTTCCACAGCTCTGAAGGAGCTATAGTTGCAAGAAGATTCAAGCCGGAAGAGATGAGGACCGACCAAACTGCGTTCTATCAAGCTTGTCGCGATTCAGGATTTGCGGACAGTCCAGACCATAATGCACCAGACGCAAGTGGCGTAGGTCCGACCCCTTTGAATAATCCCAATGGAATCAGGTTCAGTACAGCACTGGGGTATCTGAACCCGTCCCGCCACCGATTGAACCTCACGATTCGACCTAACTGCACTACTCGAAAGATAGTCTTCGACGGAACCAAGGCTATAGGAGTAGAGGTAGAGAGCGGAGGGGAGAGTTTCATAGCAGAGGGTAACGAGATAATCCTGAGTTCGGGTGCTATCGGATCACCACACCTCATGTTACTCTCTGGTGTTGGGCCGTCAGGGCATCTTCAGGATATGGGAATACCGGTTGTAAAAGACTTACCCGGAGTCGGACAAAATCTCCGTGATCATCCTGTCGTATTTGTTACTTGGAGCACGAACCCTGGCCATCCTCTAGATGGCTATGCACCGCGGCTCCAGACCACTCTAAGATGGACTGCGGATGGTTCGGACCTCCGGAACGACCTGCTTATATTCATGTTGTCATACGCGACCGACCGGGCTTACCGAGGGGTAGGAGATATGCCACCGTTGGGGATACGGATGATGGCGTCTCTCGAGTTGGCTCTGAGTGCCGGAGAATTGAAATTAAGTTCTACTGACCCAGATGAACAACCTTTCTTGGATTATCGTTACTTTCAGCAGGAAGAAGACCTCCGAAGAATGAGAGAAGCTGTCCGTTTGTGCGTAAGCTTGGGGGAACATGAACGGTTCAATGACATCATTGAGTCGAGGATTGAACCCACAGAGGAGGAACTTGCTTCGGATGAATCCCTGAATACTTATATTCTTAAAGAAGTAACAACCGGGCAACATATATCGGGTACCTGCAAGATGGGACCAGACTCAGATGATATGGCTGTCGTTAATCAATTCGGAAGGGTAAGAGGAATCCAAAATCTCAGGATTGTAGATGCATCGATAATGCCAGACTGCATACGCGCAAACACTAATGTAACTACTATGATGATCGCGGAGCGGGTATCGGACTTTATCAAAGATGGCAAGTAGATCGTACGTGTTCTCGAAACTTGAAAAAGCTGGATCGGATCACACTTCGTATGCGCATCGGGCAATTTTAAACAGGACGATCGCTTGAAGAGACCAACAGATGGCTAATGCGGTTTTCTAGTCCCGTTATATTCCCCTATTTGTGATTGGAATGTACCGATGTGTCCATTATGACCCGGGAAATATATCTTCCCTTCTGTCAATGGAACTGCCGGCTGCGTCAACCTGGATGGCCTTGGTGAAGTCGTCGAAGACGTTCTGGTATTTCCCTCGATAGCCAGATGCCCGCCTGAGAAGCTTAAACTATGTTCGGCCTCAGGGCTCCCCGGTCGGTGGTCTGCTCGAACGTGTGTCCGATCCGGCACAGCAAAGGTTCCGAAAGGTGCTTTCCCACGAACT
>CAWVZF010000206.1:0-1771 GCA_963934665.1 uncultured bacterium
CAATCGGAAGCGCTAGAGAAGGCCCCACAGTAGAGGCGCGCACATGACTATGGCCATTGTCGTCGTGCCATGTCTCCTCATGCTTATAGTAAGCGTCTTGAGGCGCTAGGCGCTCCATCGCGGTGCGGATGTCGTAATTGACTAGCCCGGGCTCGAATTCAAGTGTGGACAATGCCGCGGTCGAGCCGTGCACTAAGAGTGCAGCCTGCCCGGTATTGATCCCAGATTCAGCCACTGTCTCCTGAACATTGGCTGTCAGGTCGATGATGTGGCTATCACCATTCGTTTCACACGAGATCGTGTTGTGTTCAGCTATCATCAGTTCTGTTCCCTTAGCTAGTGACCAATCAAGGTGAGGCAGGAAGGGGTTTCCTAGGTTCGTTGCCCTTGAGAGGTGGTGGGCTGCTCTCCTCAAGATCCAGGTCCGGTCTCCATGCTTAATCGCGCTTGGCAGGACACAATTCTACACTGACCTCAGGCGACTCTAAGCACAAGCGGACTTGGTTCTTCCGTGCCGTACGTGGTTATGTTTCGCGTCTTATGTCTATATCTAGCACGAATCACACGGCTGCACCGGTCTCAGGACGAGATCGGATGATTATCTATATCTCAATTCTGCTTGCACTCTTTCTTGCGGCATTAGACCAAACGATCGTAGCAACCGCGCTCCCTAGTATGATTGAGGATTTGGCCGGGGTTGAGCGCTATGCCTGGGTTGCCACTTCATATCTTCTGGCTTCCACATCCTTGGCTCTAGTATACGGGAAGTTTGCTGACACATACTCCAGGAAGGTCGTGACGCTTTGCGCGATCGCCCTTTTTCTCGCTGGCTCGATGCTCTGCGGACTTGCCGGGGAATTTGGGAATCTTCCCGTGATTGGTGATGGGATGTCTCAACTTGTGCTCTTCAGGGGTATTCAGGGCGCAGGTGGGGGTGGAATCTTCGCGATGACTTTTACTGTGATAGCTGATTTGTTTACCCCTGCGGAGAGAGGGAAATATCAAGGGTTTGTAGGCGCGGTATTTGGAATTGCCTCTGTGTTAGGCCCGCTAATCGGTGGGCTACTGACAGACCATGCAGGTGGACTGATTCCAGGAGTAGAAGGTTGGCGCTGGGTTTTCTATGTGAACGTACCCGTTGGAGGCTTGGTGCTGTGGGTCATTATCCGTCGTATGCCTAGGCTCGATCCACCGAAGGGTGCGGTTAAGCCTGACCTAATTGGGGCCGCCTTGTTACTGGGCGGTCTGATACCAGCAACGCTCGCACTGCAACTCGACAAGCGAAGCTATCCTTGGCTACCTGGGCTGGATGCAAGTACGCCTCTGGGGTCCTGGGAATCTTGGCTGACGATCTGTTTAATTACTACTGGGTGCTTGCTACTGGCTGCTTTTGTTCGACGTTCGCGTGTCGCTCCTGGTCCGATTCTCGAGATGCGACTTTTCGCCGATGCCGTGTTCCGAAGAGCGAATGCCTCGACCTTCTTTTTTGGGGCATCATTAATGTCTGTCTCACTCTTCTTGCCCTTATTCCTGGTGAACGTTTTAGGAGTATCCGCAACAGAAGCAGGAGCTGCCCTGATTCCGTTCTCTCTGGGAATAGTCTTTTCTGCTACGCTAGCAGGTCAGATTGTCAATCGTGTGGGATATAGGCCTCAAATCGTTCTGGGATCTCTGATTTTTATCTCGGCTACAATTTTGCTTGCTACTATGGGGCCTGAAGTCCCTTATAGTCGGGTTGCGATTTTTACGGTGATGTGTGGCCTAGGAGTGG
>CAWVZF010000207.1:0-1759 GCA_963934665.1 uncultured bacterium
TTTCGGTCGTGCTTCTCCTCCACTCGAAGAACTTCCCATCGTACTTCGGGGCAGTAAGGGTCCGGTTACCGAACGGGAACCGGAAGCACTATATGCCCTCGCTTGCGAACGTGGATGGCCTGATACTTGTGAAACCCCTCCTGGAGATAGCGAGCGTCCATAGGGCGAGAACCTTGCATGGTGCACTCCAGATCCACATGCTGCCTGTGTCCGCCCACACCCTGAGATAGGAGTACCATCGATGTGCAGACGGAATTTGAAAATTAGCTTACTGGCTCTTGCCGCCCTGGTCATTACGGCTGTACCCGCGTCTGCACAGTCGAATCCGCGTTTTGGTGTCTGGCAGATGCAATCGGATGCTCCTCCACCTTCGAAGAACATCATGACGTATGAACCCTACGGAAATGGCGGTATGGAGATTACCGTCGCTTCGACCAACGCAGGGGGACAGGACAACGAATGGGGTTATGTGACGATGTTCGACGGTGTTTTCCGAGCGGTTCGAGGACAGGAAGGTTCTGAGACTGCGGTGGAGATCATCGACGACCGGAGCACACGAATCTTGAATATGAGAAATGGTCGAGTGTCCCAAGTCATCATCAACACGCTTTCGGAGGACGGGAACAGGATCGACAACGAGTACGTGCGACTTGATGAAAACGGGAAGATCACACGTGTGACGCATGCCGTTTACAACCGGATCCGTTAGAAGTTGAAGAGCCACCCCATGAGAACCCTGACTCATAAAGTGATTGCGCTATCGTGCCTTGGGCTCGGTATGCCATCGCTAATGGGAGCGCAACAGAGTGACCTTAAACTCGAAGGGTCGCCTAATATCCTGATACAGGAGTATTTGGCAGCTCGATCGAGTGAAAGCCTTTATGGGTTTGTGCGAACTGGGGACTCTCCGCTCGTGATGTCTTCTGATGAGCTCAACGATGTTATCCAGCAGTACTGCGTCAGGTGCCATAATGATGTGACGCTAAGGGGGAACCTCTCTCTGTCTGAGTTCGATATCGCTAAAGCCCCTCAGTTGGCAGAGACAGCGGAGAAGATGATTGTGAAGCTGCGGGCGGGCATGATGCCACTTCCTGGGGCCCGAAGGCCTAGTCCAGACACGCTTCTGACTCTTGTCGAGACACTTGAAACTCTGATAGATGAGGCTGCAGATGAGCAGCGGAACCCAGGGACGAGACCTTTTCAACGGCTAAATCGTGCCGAATATGCGCGTCTTATAGAGGATGTCTTGGGGTTGAGAATTGATCCTGGAGAGTGGCTACCAGCGGATCAGATTAGTGCGAGTTTCGATAACATCGCTGACGTGCAGGCGATGTCACCTACGTTGATGGACGCCTATATGACAGCTGCCAGTGAGGTAGCACGCCAGGCGGTTGGTCAGACAGATGCCCCGGTTACTGCAAAGACCTATACGAATCCAGCAACCGTATCACAGCACGAGTGGGAGACGGTCGAGGGGGCTCCCTATGGGACTCGGGGCGGTATTAGCGTCCTACATACCTTCCCTGCAGATGGAGAGTACACCTTCTCCATGGGTTTCATTTCAGGGTGGGGAGAGCGCTTCCACGATATAGACATATCAGTTGAAGGCGAACGCGTAGCGTTAGTGCATTACGGTGGCGATATCGACTTTCAGGGAAGAAAGACCTTTCCGGTCGAGACTGAGCCGGTGTTCATCCGGGCGGGACAACGGAGAGTTACCGCCGCGTTCATCCGTCAGATGGATGGGCCCTATGAGGAC
>CAWVZF010000208.1:0-1721 GCA_963934665.1 uncultured bacterium
AAATCTCGCAACGGAAGCGCTGAGAGTAAGAATCGCCCTCGACGACGACGGTATGGGAAACGCTAGACCCAGTGGGGGCGGGTACCCCTTTTTAGCCCCGCGTTTCCTCCGCTGTGGTGTCCCCGAATAAGTTGCGGGTCTCAGGGGCGCCTAACATGTTTAGGCAACCCAGTTGTTGGTGTATGTGCGGCAATCAGGTTCGCTCCCAATTAAGCGGGGGACTCATGAGCGTAGAAAAGATCCGGGCTACGACAGTCCTACACTTGTTCTGGATACTGGCCTTTGCTGGTGTCGCGACGGCACAGACCAGCAGTGGAGGTCTTTTGGCGTCTAGTGAGGCGGAAACAGCTCCTAGCTTCTACGCAGATGTTCTGCCGGTCTTCCAGAAGAACTGTGTGGACTGTCACCGTCCGAATGCACCGGATGTCGGTGGAATTACAGCTCCGATGTCACTGATGACATACGCTGAAGCCTATCGATGGGCTCCCCGGATCAAGCGGGCGCTCGAGAGTGGCTACATGCCTCCATGGGGTGCTCATGTCCAACACAAGGGCACCTTCAAGGACGAGCGCTATATCGACGATGCTGACAAGGAAACCGTAATCGCTTGGGTGGATGCGGGAGCTCCTGAAGGCGAGACTCCGGAAGGGGCATCGCCATCAGAGTCAGCCACGCTGCTCGAAGATTCGAAGGAAGTATCAGGTCGGGGCCTCACAGGCTGGTGGATTGGTGAGCCCGATCTCGTTGTTGAGTTCGAACAACCGGTGCACGTACCAGATTCCGTGCAAGATTGGCAGCCCACGTTCAATATGCCGGTACCGGACGGTGCACATACGGAAGCAAAGTGGATTTCGAAGGCTGAACTTCGTCCTGGGGGCCCATGGGTTCACCATATAGTGTCCAGCCATATGGGGGTCGGTGTTCCCGGTCGTGGGCCGTTCACCTACCCTGAGGGTTGGGGCGTTCTACTGCCTGAGGATCCATATATCACCACAAATATGCACTATCATAAAACCCCCGGTCCGGGTTCGGCCGTGGAGGATCTTACCAGGGCAGGATTCTTATTCTATGAGCCCGGTGACGTGATTGACTACGTAGTTGATACGGATCTCAATTTTACGACACGCTTTGTAATTCCTGCCGGTGATCCAAACTATGAGGTGAAGCACCAGCGGCCATTTGAGGAGAATACGTACCTCCTATCCCTCGGGCCGCACATGCATCTGCGTGGTAAGGCCATGAGGTACGAGCTTGAGTATCCAGATGGTAAGATGGAGACGCTACTTTGGGTGCCGGACTATGACTTCAACTGGCAGTTCCTCTACGAATACGAGGAACCGCTCTTCGTTCCTGCCGGCTCAAAGCTCCATATGACTTGGTGGTTTGATAATTCAGAAGGGAATCCCAACAATCCTGATCCAACGGCGGAGGTTGTATACGGAGCTGAGACTACGGATGAGATGGCAAACGCCCGTATCTACTTTGCCCCAGCGACCCCGCGAGGCATCGTTGTAGGAGAGAAGATTCCTGAGGAGCTTCTGAGGGCAGCAGAAGCAAGAGAAGCCCAGCGCAGGCGGAGAATCTCAGCTCAAATGGGTCGCGGTCGAATGTAAGGAAGAGGCACCTGTTTCCTTAGTTAGCAGCCCCTGACCTGATGGGTTGCCCCAGATACGTGGTAGCTCCGATCAAGCCCAGCGATTGAGCAGATAAGGCTCTACAGT
>CAWVZF010000209.1:0-1696 GCA_963934665.1 uncultured bacterium
TGTCCTGCCGAGTAGCGCTCATTTGGCTCCACCAAGTCAAGCGCATGATGTGGGATTTTTGCCCTTATATCAGCAGGTACCTTATCCGTTCCGATATCCATCCCTTTGTACACTTGTCGGGAATCCATTGAGACAATTTCGACTTCAAGGATCCGAGCAAGTGCACAGGAAAGCTGGGTCTTGCCTGAAGTTGTCGGTCCCGTCAGTGCAATGAAGGTCGGCTTGAGTTTAGAGATCACCGCCCAAACTTCCTCGCAAGCTCCGTACCGGAAAGCCGAACAATCGTCGGACGGCCATGAACGTCATGATGCGGGAGGTCAGTAGAAAATAGTTGATCAAAAAGCTCCTGCATCTCGATATCAGCCAACTGCTGACCGGCTTTGATTGAGCCCTTACAGGCAAATGTCATCGCGATCTTCTCGTGCTGATTCTTCGCTGAGCGGACTAGCTCAGAACCGTGCGTGAGCTCATCGATCATCTCTCGGAATGCACGTTCGGCATTGAAGTACGGATGCGGGTTAGGTACTGCCCTCAAGATCACCGTATCACCGCCAAATGGCTCAACCTCGAAACCAGATCGATCAAGCAACCCGCCCAGTTCTTCTACCAACTTCAACTCCGGAGCGGTCAACCGGATTGTTAGCGGGAAAAGAAGTTTCTGTCCGTCCCGCCCCCCCGCTTCAAATGCGTCCATCAGTCTCTGGAATAATACCCGCTCATGAGCTGAGTGCTGGTCAATTATCAGGATGCCGTCTCGCGTCTCAGCGAGAATATAGGTATTGAGAACTTGCCAAAGATTTGGTCGCAAATCTTCAGGATTCGTCTCTAACTGTTCCTCAGAGAGGTCCTCAATGTCAGAGCTTGCTAAAAACAAGGCCATCTGAGCATCCGTAGGTGGACGCTGTAGTTCCAGGGTATCCTTCGGTTCGTGAACAAGCAGACGGGGAGTTTCTAGCTCTCTATCTAACGTTGCGGAACTCCGTTGATCCTCCAACGCTGACCTCACTGCTCTTTCTACCAGATCCTCTACCTGAGAATCTTCAGCGAACCTTACCTCGGCTTTAGTTGGATGCACGTTCACGTCTACGACACCGGGAGAGACTTGGAGGTAGAGGAACATCCAGGGTCGTGCTGTTTGCGGAATGGTCGTGCTGTACCCCCGCTCCGCCGCTTGAACAAGTTTTGGAGCCTTGAACGGACGTCCGTTCACGAACAAGTAACGCCTCCCACGACTAGCTTTTGCTGCATCCGGACGCTGAATCAGACCTTTGACCTTGAGACCTGAGCCTTCAGCTGTTGCAAGAATCAGTGTGCCCCCCTGATCCGGACCCCAAACTTGACTTACCCGTGCAGCAGCATCATCCACTGCAGGAAGATCGAGTAGGCTCCTCTTATCAGATGTGAGAGAAAAGCTGACTCGTGGGTTTGCTAACGCGAGTCCCGTCAGAACATCGCTAGCTACGCGAACTTCAACGCTTACCGACTTTAAGAACTTGGCGCGGGCGGGTGCATTAAAGAATAAATTCCTAACCTCAACCGTAGTACCTCTCTGGCGAGCGCTGTCTTCGACCTTGTCGATACGCCCACCGTTCACCATCACTTGGGTGCTCACTTCTTGGTCAGCTTCCCGAGTGTTGAGATTAAGTCGACTCACCGCCGCGATCGAGGGCAGCGCTTCACCACGGAATCCGAAGGT
>CAWVZF010000210.1:0-1678 GCA_963934665.1 uncultured bacterium
GGATATTCGCCTTGTAGCCAATTGAGTGCATCAAGAACGTCATCTTCCTCACCGATGCCTCCATCGTAGCTACCCGTGCTGGCCCCCACACCCCTAAAGTTGAATCGCAGAGCTACGAGCCCCGCATCACTTAGCGCCTGAGCTCCACGGTAGACAGCCTTTGTGTGCATGGTCCCACCATAGTTCGGGTGAGGGTGACACACGACAACGGCCCCCCGAGGAAGCACTGTTGGCTCTCTCAGGAGAGCCTCAAGATGGCCGTGAGATGCAGGGATCAACACTGGTGACGTATCTGGGAGAAGGCAGCTATGTTCACCGGGACAACTAGAAGGGTCGATGCGGGCACCCAGCATAAACATTCGAACGGCAGGTTTCCGTTAATGGGCGCACCAAAAGAGTCAGAGACAGGAGTCACGGCAGCTAATGAGTTGTATTGGGGCTCAAACCAAAGTGTGAATAAGATCGCGGAAAAACTCGAGCTATCGAAGAGTGCACTCTACGATATGATCAACCCAAAACCTCTCGACCTAAGCTGTCCGCTTTGTGGGCAAGGAGTTGTCTACGCTAATCGAACTGCATCTGAGAAGGGTCTCGCAAATTGCTCTGAGTGCGACTGGGAAGGCTCAGAAAATGATACCAATGCCTTTACTGCCGAACGACCTGTGGCTTTCCCGGCCCACAATGATCAAGAGGTGGTTGACCTAGATGAGCACCCTGAACAATCTAGCGTCTCGCTCCCTACACAACTCGACTTATCAACAACCCGTATTCTGGCAGCTGGCGCTCTTCTAGGAGCAGCCGCGGGGCTTGCATTAGTCATCTGGACTTGGCGAAGGTAGAATCAACAATGGTCAAAGACACCTTGCTGAGATGACAATGTTCTTGGCTGAAGTAGACCAGTTAACAAAATGTGGAGATGCTATGAGCCGCTGGGTTCGAGGACCTTTAGCTCTATTCGTAACCATCATTATGGTTGGTTGTGGGGAAGACACCCTTAACCAACAGGGTACCGCTGCGACCACCCAGGCGTTTCTTAGTGAACCAATCGGCGAGCTCACGCAGGTGAAGCCTAGCCCGGCGCTAGAACCCAGCTCCGGAGACGACCCGCTACCCATAGCGCAGCTGGGCTATGACCAAGGGAATCAAGATGCACTTGTGAGAATTGTAGAACTGTCAGACTACGGGTGTGGATATTGTCGCAAGTTCCACCTTGAAACGTTCCCCGTACTGCGTGAGGAATTCATAGAGACTGGAAAAGTGCTATGGAAATTTGTGCCCTTCGTAAACGGCATGTTTGAAAATTCTCTTTTTGCAACAGAAGCTGCAGAGTGCGCCCTGGAGCAAGGATCACTGCCATTTGAAGCTCTGAATGAAAGGCTTTGGTCCGACCAGGCCTCATGGAAACGCAGTAGCGAGCCCGAGCCCGTATTACGGGGCATGGCTCAAGATGCAGGTGTGGATCTCGCAGAGTTTGATACCTGCCTGAATAACGACAACAGCATAGATCGGATTTCTAGTGCAAGAAGCACTGCCACCCGACTTGGTGTGCGTGGTACACCAACGTTCTATCCAATAGGCTTCCCACCAATTGAGGGAGCCCTGCCCACTGAAGCATTCCAACAAGTCCTGGAACTCATGCACCAAGAGATCAGCGGAGTAGCGGGAAACTGAGCTAGAT
>CAWVZF010000211.1:0-1640 GCA_963934665.1 uncultured bacterium
CGGCCGCACTCCCGGTGAGGGTGAGGTTCTGGATACCGAATCGAACCTTGTATAAGCCTTTTGGAAGTAAAGTTCTATGACACCCGTCGGACCATTTCTCTGTTTACCAATGATCAGCTCTGACTTCCCTTGTAGCTCGTCTCGCTTTTCCGGGGGGGCATAATATTCAGGCCGGTACAAGAACATCACCGTATCGGCATCCTGCTCGATAGAACCTGAATCCCTGAGATCCGAAAGCATCGGTCTCTTGTCGGTTCGCGCTTCAGGTCCTCGAGAAAGCTGAGACAGAGCTACAACGGGCACATCCAGTTCCCGAGCAAGTGCCTTTAAGCCTCTTGAGATTTGACTTACTTCCTGGACACGACTTTCGGAGCGTTGTGTACCGCTCATTAGCTGCATGTAATCGATAACGAGGAGTCCCAGGTCCTTGCCGTCCGCACGAATTTCCGATTGTAGGCGACGGGCTTTAGCCCGGATCTCCAGTACATTCGCACCCGGTTGATCATCAATCCATAGAGGAGCTGTGTTTAGGTATCCAGCTGCTTTTGCAAGACGCTCATGCTCCGATTGAGATAGACGCCCAAGCCGAAGTTTCTGCGCGTCAACACGACCTTCTGAACACAGCATCCGCTGCACAAGCTGCTGAGCGGACATCTCGAGAGAGAAGACAGCCACTGGAATATTGTGCGAAATCGCTGCGTTGGCTGCGACATTGAGCACCCACGATGTTTTCCCCATCGAGGGACGGGCAGCAACAATACATAGGTCGCCTTTTTGAAGCCCTGCCGTCATTCTATCGAGATCATGAAAGCCCGTCGTCAGGCCAGTGATTCCAGACTCAGATTCTTGTAGTGCTTCGATGTGTTCGAATGCAGGCCAGAGGATCTCCTTGATCCATACAAACCCCTCACGTTTGTGCGTTTCAGCGACCTGGAAGATACGGGCTTCAGCTTTATCCAGGATTTCATCAACGTCTCGTTCACCTTGATCATAGACGTCTCGAATGATCTGAGAAGATTGTTCAATTAGACGACGAAGTAGGGCCTTCTCCCGTACGATCTGTGCGTGATACTCAAGATTTGCGGCCGTCGGCACTGCACTCACAAGTGACGACAGATATTCAAAGCCTCCAGCCTCGTCGATCTCTCCTGTCTTTTTTAGCTCTTCTGCCACCGTAATGACATCTAGGACACCACCGCGTTCAAATATCCTTAGCATTACGCGATAGAGCCGTCGATTAGCTTCGCGATAGAACATTGAGTCGTCGAGGTGCTCTACTGCTCTTGTCACAGCCTCACTGTCAATCAGCATTCCTCCCAGAACCGCTGTCTCAGCTTCCATTGAGAATGGAGGACTACGATCCGGAGAGGACTCAGGAAAATTGAGTGAAGCTTCCATCATATCTTACCTGGAATACGAGCATTCATACGAGCAGCTCAGCCACTGTTCAGTACCTGGCGAAGAAGTTGTAAGTCTTCCCAGAATGCAAACGTCCACTTCGGGTTCCGGAGCAAGGCCGCGGGATGATAAGTCACAATCAAAGGAACACCCTGATAGCTATGCACTTCTCCCCGAATACGACCAAGTGCAGTCTTCTCTTGACCAGTCAAAAGTCGACCCGCAAAGGATCCAACGGCAAG
>CAWVZF010000212.1:0-1599 GCA_963934665.1 uncultured bacterium
CGCAAAAGTTCACCCCATGTGGCCTTACCGCCGAAGAGCTGATCCCCGACTACGTAACAGATTCCAGCCCAGACAACCCAATCGAGCAGTGCTCCTACGGAACTTACCATGGTCCCATACAACCCAAGCCCTGATGCACCTATACCACTTGCGACCGCAACCATGAGCACAACTGTCGCGGCCTGACCGGTAGCAGTTCTGTCATGCTCTACCTCCTCAAACACATCGATATTGAGGAACATCGCACCAATCATGCGCTTTCCGAGTGAGTGCTTCGCTTCGGGCATTCCAGATCTCTCCAATTGTTTCTCTTAATCCTAAGAATTTACTCAGCGTAGCGTCATCGCGGCAGGCGCACCGGCATGTCCGCAACCACATATGCCATCACAGCCATCGTCGCTGCGCAACGTGCCACTTCGTCAGGGTCAAGCTTGTCAATCGTGTCCGCATCAGAGTGGTGGTACCAGAAATAACGTGTTCCATCGACCTGCAAACCCATACCAGGAACACCCGTTTCCATGAGCGGAGTAATGTCTGCACCGCCACCACCCCTACTTATAACCCCTGAATGGATACGAGTGAGTAGCGTCCCTACCTCTGTGATCATCCCAAATGCCTCTTCCGAACCGGTGAATCCAAATCCCTGCGGCTCGAAAACACCTGCATCGGACTCCATCGCGAGTACATGGTATTCATCGGCATGAGCTTCGGCATACGCTCTGCCACCTGGTCCACCGTTCTCCTCACTGGTCCAACCGACAACACGAACCGTTCGTCGAGGCCTTAGCCCAAGATCCTTCATCATCCGGACTGCCTCCCAAGCAGCAACCACCCCGCCAGCATCATCCATGGCACCCTGTCCTACGTCCCATGAATCAATATGCCCACCGAGAACTACGACTTCGTCTGGGTATTCGCTTCCAACAATCTCGCCCATAACATTTCTGGAAGGAGCGTCCGGCAGCATTTGTGCATTCATCTCAAGCAACAACTCAACACGTTCTCCGCGATCAACCATCCGGTGTAGAAGCTCGGCATCCTCCAATGTTATCGCTGCGTGTGCGATGCGTGGAGTGCCTTCCTCATAGCGCATCTGGCCCGTGTGCGGCGTCTGTTGAGAATAGGGTGTGACAGATCGGATCAAGCTGGCTACTGCACCTGCACGTGCCGCGGCTGGAGCACCACCCGTTCGGTACGCGACAGTTTGGCCGTAGTTGGTGAATGGAACATCGAACAAAACAATGCGGCCCCTAGCCTCTTCCGCTCGCCGCTCTAACTCTGCAAAGCTGCTCACTACCATTAGTTCTGCACGAACTCCACCAGAGGGCGTTGCGATACTTCCTCCGAGACCGAGCATTCGCAGGTTCCTCGGTCGTGGGAGCACCATCTGTAGCGACTCTTCTCCGCGAACCCAGTGCGGTACCATAACGGTCTCCCCACGCACGTTCTCGAGCCCGTCAGCCTGCATTTCGTCCATGATCCAGTCGATTGCCTGCTCAAGTGCCACAGACCCAGAAACCCGATGTCCAAAGAGATCAACCAGCTCGGTCAGTCTCTCGTAGGCATCGTGATTCTCAGTCAAAGCATCAATAAGGCGGT
>CAWVZF010000214.1:0-1562 GCA_963934665.1 uncultured bacterium
CCGGCTTCCAGCAGTAACACTGATACATCGGGTCTTTCAGAAAGCCTGTTAGCCAGCGCGCATCCAGCAGATCCTGCTCCTACAATGATGTAATCGTAACCTTGGCTGGATATAGGCATAAGCTGAAGGAAAAAATCTTAGAGTCTGATATTGACGGACTTGAGTTGGGTATAACTCAGTAGTTCGTGAATACTTCCTTCGCGGCCAGTACCGCTGGATTTTACTCCGCCAAAAGGAGAGCCCAGTGCGAATGAGACCGGTCCGTTTACCTCGACATATCCACATTTCAGGAGATGAGCTGTGTGATGTACGCGAGCCAGGTCTTTCCCCATGATGACTGCAGCAAGGCCATAGGGAACAGCGTTTGCGATCTTTACAGCGTCCTCGTCCTCTTTCCATCTGATCACGGTAATAACCGGGCCGTATATCTCCTCCCGGGCAATACGCATATCAGGTGTGACATCTGAAAATACCGCAGGAGAGATGAAATAACCATTAGCCATTTTTCCATCTGAAATACGATTCCCACCACACACTAGGGTAGCGCCTTCAGCTATCCCGGATTCTATGTATTCGTTGACTTTTTCGAATTGTGTTTTATTGCTTATAGGCCCCATTTCCGACAAGGGATCAAACGGCATTGCAACATTCACCGCACGAAACCGATCGGCGAGTTGGTCAACGAAATCATCGTGCAGAGATTCATGAACGAGTACCCTGGATGTGGACGTACAGGAATGTCCCTGCCACTTGAAATTCATACCGTGAAGCGCTGTGTTCAGACTCAGTTCGAAATCCGCGTCGTCAAAAATAATCATCGGCGTCTTCCCACCGAGTTCCAAGGTGATTGTTTTCAGATGTTCTGCTCCTAGCCCGAGTGCCAGCCGACCCACATCAGTACTCCCGGTTACCGACATTCGGGGTATTCCGGGGTGTGCTAACAGGTTTTTTGCAACCCGCTCGTTACGACCACTGACTACATTAATCACCCCCTTGGGGATGACATCCTTTATCAACTCTCCAAACCGCAGTGCCGACAGCGTGGTATGCGGAGAGGGCTTAAGAATGATCGTGTTCCCCGTCAGCAACGGGGAGCCAATTCCTGCTCCGAGACTTTGGATGGGGTGGTTGAACGGGAGGAGTTTAGCGACTACGCCATACGGTTCCAGGCGGGTGTAGTGTAGGTTGTTGTCTACTTGGGTCGACTCTCCCTTCAGTTCAGTCGCGATACCACAGAAGTAATCGAGCATAAATGCGCCGCGCTCTGCATCGTGACGCATATGGGAATACACGTTTCCATTCTCAAGTGAGTCAAGAGCGCCTAACTCTGCAGAATGTGTGCGAAGAATCTTAGAAATTTCCCCTAGGTATTGCTGGCGCGTATCTAAGGAGAGGGATGACCACTCGGGTTGTGCATACTGTGCTGCTCTGACGGCACGATCTAGATCTTCATCAGCAGCATCTGGAAAACACTTGATGACTTCAGCGTTCGCAGGATTGATCGTATCTAGGGTTTCAGAATCCGCTGCTTCACACAATTCCCCATCGATCAGCATTCGATG
>CAWVZF010000215.1:0-1538 GCA_963934665.1 uncultured bacterium
GAGCTCTTGCTGGTGACAACTCAATTATCCCCGAGGTAACTTTTCTGTTATCTACCGCCCCCAGAAATGAGGCTGGTAGGTTCGTTAGGCCCTGCTTTCGCATCGTCGATCCTTATTGTGCGGATCCACGTCAAGCCAGCTTTTCCCCTTACAGTTAACGGTGGAGTGCTGAACCACCTAAGCTGACCTTTGGGCACGCTTGTTAGGTTTTCGAGCGCGTGGCGCCCCACCCAAACTGCCTACCTACCGGTGTCCTCTTTAAGAGTAAGTGTAGTTGCACTCAAAGGACGGTGTCTCTCTGTGTGACTACTCCCCAGGCTGACGCCTGAGGGATTAACATCTCCCGTCTACGCAGCACAAAAAGTGCCACTACACAACGGCAGGCTGCAGTAAAGCTCTACGGGGTCTTCGCTTGCAGGTTGAAGGTACTGGACTGTGCGCCAGTAAAGTCAATTTCGCCGGACGTACCGCAGGGACAGTGGGTCCCTCGTTGGACCATTCATGCAAGTCGCCAATTAAGCGACAAGGTATTACGCTACCTTAAGAGGGTCATAGTTACCCCCGCTGTTTACCGGTCCTTCGTCAGGTTGAACCCCGATTTCAGATACCGGCACTGAGCAGGATTCAGCGACTATACTCATCCTTTCGGACTGGCAGTCGCCTATGTTTTTATTAAACAGTCGGAGACCCCTGGTCACTGCGACCAGCTTATCTCTAAGCTGGCACTCCTTCTCCCGAAGTTACAGAGCGATTTTGCCGAGTTCCTTCGCGGTACTTTGCCCGTCACACCTTAGGCTACTCACCCAGGGGCACCTGTGTCAGTTCTCGGTACGGTCACCTCTGCGGTTTTTCATGGGACCCTGGCCTCATTCGTCTTCGCTCACGCCTTCTCGATCTTCTCACCGTTACGGTTCTCCAATCGATTATCGAACGCTTCGACATCCCATGACAGGAATGCACGAACTAGCCCGAGCCGTTACCAGATTTGCAGAGGGGCATACGAATATTAACGCATTTCCCTTTCGAACATCTCGGTTAAGAATGTCCTTAGGACCGGCTAACCCTCGGCTGATGAACATTGCCGAGGAACCCTGGCCCCTCCGGTGGAGCGGATTCTCACCACTCTTTGCTGCTACTTTTCCCTAGATTCTCATACATATACGGTCCAGTAGACTTCACAGCCTACCTTCTGCCCGAACATGTCGCCGCGCTACCACATCAGCTTTCGCTGGTCTAGCGTATCGGTGACTAACTTTAGCCCCGTCCCTTTTCCCGGCCCGCAAGCTTGACCAGTGATCTGTTACGAACTCTTTCAAGGATGGCTGCTTCTAAGCCCACCTTCTGGTTGTTTTCGACCACGGACACGGTTTGTCTTTGACACTTAGTTAGTACTTTGGGACCTTAACGCTAGGCTGGACTGTTCTCCTTTCGTCACGGTAGCTTACCCACCGCGACTCACTCCCTGTTTCTACAATGATTGCACCTTCGGAGTTTGACAGCGTACCGAGGGATCGCTCCCCCTAAATACCCAATCAGTG
>CAWVZF010000216.1:0-1530 GCA_963934665.1 uncultured bacterium
CCTAGCGCCCTGAGAAGAGCAGTTGCCGGAAACTTTTTCTTCTTATCGATGTGCACGTAGCAGATATCATTGATGTCGAGCGTAAATTCGACCCAAGACCCACGGAAGGGGATAATTCGTCCACTATAGAGTTTGGTGCCATTCGGATGAATATTCTCTTCGAACACAACTCCCGGAGATCGGTGTAATTGGCTCACAACTACCCGTTCCGCCCCATTGATAATGAAGGTCCCGAGATCGGTTAAGAGCGGTAGGTCCCCGAGATATACTTCCTTCTCAATGATATCAGTGGGACGACGGTCCTCAGGAGGAGGAGCCTTTCTTCTCCTCTTCTTACTAGCCGCGGTTCCATCGTCTTCAGGCATCTCCCAAACGATGAGACGCAGCATCGCCTTAAGTGGGGCGGCATAGGTCATATCCCGCTCGATGCATTCTTCAACCGAATACTTTGGCTCCCCTAACGACGCGCTAATGAACTCAAGCGTGAAGTTGTGGTTGATATCCGAGATCGGAAAAATTTCTCCGAAGACACGCTCCAAGCCAAAATCCCACTGGCCGCCATCATCAGTTCCGGAACCGATCAATTTCCCAAACGAGTGAAGTTGAACATCCAACAAGTTCGGCATCGGCATAACAGAGCCGAGTTTAGCAAAACTGAGAATCGGTCGATTATCCTTGCGTAATTCCAAGGTTTGTCCCCCTTCTTACCCGGTCGCCAGCATCGGCGACCAGTATGTATTGTGTTGGTGAGACGAGCACATCAGTGCTTGGTCCGCAGGCACCCCCACCAGAAGCGGGCAACGCCTTGGGCAAGAACCAATGCTGGCCCAAATGTGTCGAGCGACACCGATTGAAGATCGGCTATAGTTAAGAAGCACTATTTAAGCACTACCGCCGCCCCAACATCCTCCAGCTTAGCTTTCATTTCTTCAGCCTCCACCTTCGTAGCAGCTTCTTTCACCGGGCCCGGAGCACTGTCTACTACTTCCTTGGCTTCCTTGAGACCGAGGCCGGTCAGCTCACGCACGACCTTGATGACCTGAATTTTCTTGTCACCAATGCTTTCGAGGACGACATCAAATTCGTCCTTCTCTTCAGCAGCTCCAGCATCCTCACCTGCTGCTGCTCCTCCAGGCATTGCCATCGGAGCTGCAACAGCTGTGACGTTGAACTTGTCTTTGAAAGCATCAACGAACTCAGAAAGCTCTAGAACGGTCATGCTGCCAATAGTTTCGAGCAGCTCTTCATGATTCGTCGCCATCTTCCCTGACTCCTCCTAATTCACTCCGGCGAAATAGCCGGAATTTGGGTTAACTCTACCTGTATTAGAAATACGTCCACACCTGACCAGCTACATCCTCTCCTCAAGGGAAGAGACTGATATTTAGTCATCCTCATCCTCTTTTCCGGCAGCCTCTTCTTCTTCAGCTGGCTCCTCGGCAGCAGCCTCTTCTTCTTCAGCTGGCTCCTCGGCAGCAGCCTCTTCTTCTTCAGCTGGCTCCTCGGCAGCAGCCTCTTCTTCTTCAGCTG
>CAWVZF010000217.1:0-1523 GCA_963934665.1 uncultured bacterium
TAGCCCATGAGTTGGGGCACAACATGAGTCTGCGCCACGCTCCCTGTGGAGGACCGTCGGGAACAGACCAAAACTACCCCTACTCGGGTGGGTTTATTGGGAAATGGGGGTATGATCCACGGGGTGCGTCCGGCCTAGGCGAGCTCAAGGATCCTGGGGTAATAAAAGACCTCATGTCGTACTGTAACCCTGAGTGGATCAGTGATTATCATTTCGAAAAATCACTTGGTTTCCGCACAAATCAGGGTCCAAGTCCACGACAATCTGACAGAACTCTGCAATCTGAAGATGTCTTGATCCTATGGGGAGGAGCTGACGACGGGGTGCTTACACTAGAGCCTGCGATTCACATGACTGCACCTGCTGTGCTCCCAGTCGAAGATGGCCCCTATCGAATCGAAGGATTCAACGAGAACGGGGCTTCACTATTCTCTCTTAGCTTCTCGCTTGCTGAGACTGAGTACGGCAGTGGAGGCGATTTCTATTTTGCGCTTCCGTTCGAAGCTGGAGAAGCTGGTGAGCTCACCAGAATTCAATTGCTAGGCCCTGAAGGTCAAATCGAACTCGGAGGTGCAGTGCCTAGCCCTGATCTTGCGGTAATCACTGACCGACAAACTGGCCGGATCCAGTCCATAATCAGAGAATGGGACGAATCGGCGCTACCAGTTTCACCGGACGTAGACGTGTTGGTTACAGACGGTGTTAGTACGCGTCGAATTATCGGGGGTATGGAATAATGAGAACTCCTCTTAAGCGCTGGTTACTCCCGCTACCTGCATTTCTGTTGGGACTGTCAGGCCTCCTCTATACCCCAGTAGAAGCACAGATTTACGCTGAGGTCCGAGGAGGTACCGCAGTTGGGAGCCATACTGCGACTGCAGCTGCAATGGAGCTTGAGCCAGGTCTCTCAGTTGCCGGACTGATTTCTCTCCAAACATCGGGAGCTTTGGGTCTATACGCTGGATTCGTCCGAACTCAGTTTGGATGCACCAACGGCTTCTGTACTGACCGTGAGATTACCTTCACTGGTAACAATGCTCGCCTTGGACTTTCTCTGACCCGCGGAGGGCCTTGGATGCAGCTAGGGCTCCTCTACGGTGGAACCGGAACTGATGGAGACAACCTTAATGGCGGCATCGGATTCGAGGCCGGCCTTGGTCTGGCTTTTTCCGCCGGGAAGATCCGATTCTCTCCAGGACTGATATATCGACGACATAATGCAAGCACCGCGATCCGGAAGGACCACGCTGTTTCATTAAGTTTCGACCTAGGGATAGGACTCCGGCTCAGAAACTGAGTATTCCCTAGTCGACCACAGTTCTGAGCCTTTATCTAGTCCCCGCTCAGAGTCCTCCATCAGTCACGGGATCCCCAGCAACTGTGTAGCGCTTGAACCAATTTCTCAACAGGAGTTGTACGCGTATAAAGTTGGTCGGGGGACGACTACGACTATGCCATCCGTCGGTGAGACGAACCATCGCTGTCGGAATCTGGCGGAGCTTTAGCGCCCGATAATATTGCTC
>CAWVZF010000218.1:0-1509 GCA_963934665.1 uncultured bacterium
CGCCCACTGACTCCCAGAGTCCATCTCACAGGCATTCGGAGTTTGCATGGGGTTGGTAAGCCGATAAGCCCCCTATTCCACGCAGTGCTCTACCTCCTGGAGACATCGCTCTGAGGCTATACCTAAATATATTTCGGGGAGAACCAGCTATCTCCGAGCTTGATTGGCCTTTCACCCCTATCCACAGCTCATCCGAGCAGTTTTCAACCCACAACGGTTCGGTCCTCCACCAGGTATTACCCCGGCTTCAACCTGGCCATGGATAGATCGCTTCGGTTTCGGGTCTACCCCCACGTACTCTAATCGCCCATTTCAGACTCGCTTTCGCTTCGGCTCCGGCCCTTAAGGCCTTAACCTCGCACGTGAGGAGTAACTCGCCGGATCATAATGCAAAAGGCACGCAGTCACCCGCTCATCTGCCGTAGCAGATGCCAGGCTCCTACCGCTTGTATGCACACGGTTTCAGGTTCTATTTCACTCGCCGTCAGGCGTTCTTTTCACCTTTCCCTCACGGTACTATTCACTATCGGTCACGAGTTCGTATTTAGCCTTGGGGGATGGTCCCCCCAGATTCGACCGGGATTTCTCGTGCCCCGGCCTACTCGGGTACCCTAGCTCTTCTCTACTCATGTTTCGCGTACGGGACTATCACCCTCTCTGGTCCGCCGTTCCAGGCGCGTTCTGCTACAATTTCGATCTGATCCTCTAGGGCCCCACAACCCCGGCAGAGGGTTACCTCCACCGGTTTGGGCTCTTCCCCGTTCGCTCGCCGCTACTTAGGGAATCTCTTTTGATTTCTTTTCCTCCAGGTACTTAGATGTTTCAGTTCCCTGGGTTAGCTCCCTTTCGGGTGATGGAGTATTACCTCCATCGGGTTTCCCCATTCGGAAATCCCCGGATCTATGCTCGCTTGCAGCTCCCCGAGGCTTATCGCAGCTTGCCACGTCCTTCATCGCCGACTCGTGCCTAGGCATCCACCACTGTGCACTTACTTGCTTGACCGACATTGCTACCTGTCAGTCACACCAAAAAACCATCACAATTACGTAGATACGGCACCTGGACCAGACAAATAATCCAGGGCGCACCTAAGGCTTTTACTTCACTCGACCTCTGTTGTCAAACAGCATGACCTGGGGCACCGTAAGCCGTTGCTCCAGGCCTTCTTATTATGAATACTGAGATTTTGAGTGGTTCGAGCGGGTAGACCTGTGAGAGCCTTTCGGACCAGGCCTGTGAAGGCTGGTCTTACTCTGCATCTCCAGAAAGGAGGTGATCCAGCCGCAGGTTCCCCTACGGCTACCTTGTTACGACTTCGCCCCAGTTACCGAATTTGCCTTCGGCCGCTCCCTCCCAAAAGGTTAGGACACGGACTTCGGGCACTCCCGGCTTCCATGGCGTGACGGGCGGTGTGTACAAGGCCCGGGAACGTATTCACCGTAGCGTAGCTGATCCACGATTACTAGCGATTCCGACTTCATGCAGTCGAGTTGCAGACTGCAATCCGAA
>CAWVZF010000219.1:0-1504 GCA_963934665.1 uncultured bacterium
GAGAATGAATGATCAAACATCGCCAGATCTCGCTGCCGAAAGGGCAGCCCTTCATGCGCGCCTTGAAGGGGTGGTTGCAGCGGAAGAGGCGTTCAACGTGCCGGAAGCTCTGACCTACTGGGCTGAGGACGGGATCGTGCAACCGGCCGGTTCACCACAGATCGAGGGCAAGGACGCGATTCGCAAACTATACAGCCAGTATTTCGAGAGTGGATTGGTGCGGGAGTTTTCCGGCTCATCTTCCCATGTGGAGATGTCGGCGGCGGGCGACCTCGCCTACGAGTACGGTGTCAATCGTATGGTTTTGACCGGAGAGGATGGAGACCTTCTGGATATGGGCAAGTACCTGGCGATATGGAAGAAGATCGATGGCGAGTGGATGGTTGCAGCGTTGAGCTTTACGAGTGACGCTGCGGAGCCCAGCCCGATCTCCGGTTGACTTGGTGTCAGGCACCCAGAGGATGATCTATGAGTGAAGAGACTAAGAAGTATGTAGGGATTGGTATGGCACTTGGTATTGTTTTTGGAGCAGTCTTCGGTCAGACGATCTTTGGTAATGTTGGTGTTGGTGTTGCTATGGGTATGATTTTCGGAGCTGTTATCGGTGCGGCTATTAGTCGCGTTTCTAGATAGCCGGGTGCCTATCTAAGCAAAGCAACCCCTAGTATCCCCCCTATTTCACCAAACTTACCGCTGGACTATACAGCACTGTTTTGCGCGTCCGGTGTGGTGCTCCTTGCGCTTCAGCCGGATCACATGATTGTTAAGTATGCGGCGTATATCTTTGGTACTCACTTCGGCCCTTATTGTATTTGTGCAATTAGGTGGACCCCTGTGCACCATGGAGGGTGGTTCGTCCGAATCACCAGATAAGGTCGCTGAGGGCCATCATCAGAGTGATGACTCGCCCCATTCGCAGAACGCTACTTGCCCAACGTTTATAGGGTGTGGCACCTCAGGGATCACGACGCCTTTCGTGACGTGGGTAGGATCATTCCCTCCTTTATTAGTAGCCGAAAAGTCCGACATACAGGGTATTTCTGCTGCTAAACCAGACATTAAAAACCCACCACCGCGCTCTCTTATCTGAGGGTTTCTGCACCCGTTTCGGGTGCCTTCTTCAGACAAAGTCCAAACAGAGAGAGCGTCATGAATGTGCTTCGAGTACTCGCAGCCCTACTGGGGGCTATGAGTTTGTACATACATCCTATCCATGCCCACGCGCAGATGTTGCACATTCCCGTCGGTGATAAGTGGACCTTATCGGGCATGGGTCAGGTTTTTCCTGCAGTCACAGCTCCACTACGGGGTGGGAAGGATGGTGATCCTGTTCGCCTGACAGGTTGGTATCTGACACAGCCAGCGGTGATGGCCAATGTGGAACGTGAAGGAGGTCTGCTGACGCTGCGCACGACCCTTAACTTTGAGGGCCTTACCCAGAGAGACGGTGAACTGGCTTACGGTGGATGGGGTGAGGGCTTCATCGACAAGCGACACCCCCACA
>CAWVZF010000220.1:0-1503 GCA_963934665.1 uncultured bacterium
AATCGCCCGATCAAAGGATACCTGCAGGTCATTAGTCTTTTCTTGTACGTGGCTACCGGCATCATTGTGATTTCGATTGTGGCAGGTCGTTCGCCCGTGCTCTTCCTCTCAGGCCTCGGTGCACTCACGGCCGTACTGATGCTGGTGTTCAGGGATACCATCCTGTCTCTGGTGGCCAGCGTTCAGATCATGTCGAACGACATGATCCGGATCGGGGACTGGATCGAAATGCCCCAAGCTCATGCCGACGGCGACGTCATCGACATTGCGCTCCACACGGTGAAAATCCAGAACTGGGATAAGACGATTTCCGCAATCCCAACCCACAAGTTTATCTCCGAATCCTTCAAGAACTGGCGTGGCATGAGTGAGTCCGGTGGTCGGCGGATCAAGCGCTCCATCTACCTGGACATGAACTCAGTCCACTTCCTATCCGAAGACGAGTTTGCTCGTCTGTCCCGCTTCGAGTTCCTGCACGAATACCTGGGCGCAAAGCAAAAAGACCTGGAGATTGCTAACGCCCGACAAATGTCCGGAAAAGGCATCAAGCCGGACTCACGACGGCTCACGAATGTGGGCACATTCCGGGCGTATGTGTGGCATTATCTGCGAGGACATCCGAAAATCCACCAAGAGATGACACTTCTGGTCCGGCAACTCCAGCCGGGGACGCAAGGTCTGCCCTTAGAGATATACTGTTTCTCCAACGACACGAACTGGGCGAACTACGAGGGGCTGACTGCGGACATCTTCGACCACCTTATCTCGAGTCTGCCGGAGTTCGGTCTTGATGTTTTCCAAGAGCCCGCGGGAAGGGATTTGAAGATCTTGCGTGCCTCAAGCTAGGGTTATCGTGTAGGTATACATGAGCTTCTACAAAAAAGTTAGCGTCGGCATAGAGTTTGAGTTTACGGTTGGAGTCGGCTCTCTAGGTAAGGTGATAACCGCGCCGGGTGACAACTTTTTTCTATGAACGCGAGTTACTGGGTTGGCCTTAGATAAGAGAAACATAGAACGGCTCGTGATTGTTGGGCTCTTCTCGTTATTGGGAACGGGCTGTGCCCAGTAGGCGGAAGGGTCGCGAGACTCGACCCACGGCTATGCTCCAGGGCGTTTGGCAGGGAAGGGATCTCTTCCGATAAGCAGACACGTCACTCCGGGATCAGACGGAATCAGACGTTTAAAGAGTGTGACTAAGCTTCGTCTGCTAGTGCATCAAGGGTGGGAGGAGCAGTTTTAGATGACTCCTGATCTGGCTTCTTTTTGACCTTCTTAGCTGGAACTCCGGCATAGACATAGTGCGGTTCAGTGCTCTTTGTAAGTATTGCACCAGCGCCGACCATAGAATCATCAGCCACATGCGTGCCAGCTAGAATTGTCGCGTGATAGGTGATTCGCACCCCTCGCCCAATAACGGTTTTGGGTGTCTCTACGATGCGGCCATCGGTGATATCGTGTGTATGAGAATAAACGTTTGCAAAATCTGAAACTGACGAACCATCT